>JBFYZC010000057.1:0-2533 GCA_041309705.1 Bacillota bacterium
AACATTATCCAATAAAGAATAGAACCCCGAACCACCAAAAATTCCAATTTCTGCTGTTTTCAATCTTTCAGCCCCCTTTACTTGCCAGTCTATTTCGTGTTTTGACAATCAAAATCCTGCTCGCTTTGGACTAATCTTAACTATTCAGTTAAATGATAGGTTACAAACCGATTAAGTGATTTGATTGCTGCTCGAATATCACCGAAGACTGGTAGCCCATGCGCTTCCATCAACGCCACAAAATCCTGATAATAACTTCCTGCATTTACTGAGATCACCATTGGTTTGGAGTATTGCTGCGAAAGCTTGATTAATAATCGTGCGAGACTGTCTGCGTCTTGACAAGTTTCAGGAGTCGTCTTTAGGAAGCTGGAATGCGGTACTACTGCTACAAAAACACAGTCCACGCCAGCGTCCTGTAAAAGCGCCTCGACAAAATCGGCATACATCTGATCATCTGCCATAGGTGTAATATCCAGAAATGGCGAATGGGTGTCCACCAGACCATGTTGATTAATCTGCTGCAACTTTGCTAAGGTTACCTCACTCAACTTTGCTTGATTTAGACTACCCAGTTCATCTGCACCCATGGTCGATTCAAAGCCAGCATTGACTACTCCTGCCACACGATTCCCATTAGGAATCTTCTTTGCCAAGAGTGAGAAAACACGCATTAGATCATAGTACTCCTCAATATTCTCGGCTAAAATGGCTCCTGCTTGCAGACAAGCTGCCCTAAAAACATCATAACTACCTGAGATCGAAGCAGTATGCGAAGCTGCCGCTCTTGCTCCTGCCGCCGTCCGTCCGGCTTTATAGATAATCATTGGTTTGGTAAGCTCGCGCACTAGCTCAAAGAAGCGTCTTCCCTCACCCCAGGCTAATCCTTCCAGATAAACCGAAATTACCTCCGCTTCTGCTGCCTCGGCAAAGTACGCTAATAACTCGGTGATCTGTACATCAAATTTATTTCCAAAACTGACCACTGCTTTAAAGAGCCCCACGTTTTGAAACTTATCCAGTGCCGTCACTGCCAAAGCGCCACTCTGAGTCAGAAAGACTGTATTACTAAAAGGAGTTCCGCGTACTTCAAGGCGTTTTTCATCAATAAAAAGGGTATTTAAGCCCGCTTGAGTCTGATCTGGTGCATAATAGACTCCCATACAGTTCGGCCCGATGATACGTACTCCCGGTGGAACAGATTCTTTAATTGCTAGGGCAAACTCTGGATAATTAATCTCCGCTGGAATTCCGGAGATCAAGATCACCGACTTAATTTTCGTCTGTGCTAGCTCGCGCAAAAACTGCAAACTTGCTTGAGCCGGGGCAGCGTAGACTGCCAGCTCAACTTCGGCAGGTATTGCCGCTAAGCTGGGATACAACGGATAGCTTCCTCCCTCAAACTCAATCTCTCCACCTTTAAGATTTACCAGATAGAGATCGGTTCGCCCCAAATCATGTAAAAGCTGAGCGATCTCCCGTCCCATACTGTAACGACTCAAATCAGCAGAGACTCCAATCACCGCGACTCCGCGTGGCTTAAAAAATTCCTTCAGATTCTGCTGATTTAAGGATGGAAGGACTGGTTCATTCTGAGCTGGTAAAAACTCAGCAAAGCCATCCAATGCAATTAATCGTTGCTCCGTCATCACTAAAGGATTCAGATCCAGTGCTTTCAGATAATATTTCGGTTTAGCCTGTGCCACAAATGAATATTGATAAGCCAGTTCTGCCAGACGCGCGGCAGCTTCTGCCATATACTCCAGATATTCTGGATGACCAAGCTCCAAAAACTTATATTTAATATGTAAAGTACTTAGCATCTCTATAGCAGCCTGATAGTTGAGCGGGGCGAGAAAGAGATTGGCAGGATCATAGTATTTAGCAAAGAATTCTGCATCATCCCCGCCTTTACTGAGCGTGAGCACCGGACCAAAGGCTGGATCCTCTTTAATCCCATACAGGACTTCGTACCCTAACGCCTGAGTATGAGGAATATATTCCACCAATAAAAACCCTACGATCTCCGGTTTATCTTCCGGAAAATGGCTTAGCACTTCTTCACGCATCCGTTCCAAGACATACTGGATGAAGAGAGGATCACCATTTACAACTTTCTTCACCCCACCCAGCTTCTGTTTATGGGCAATCTGTGGCGAGATAATTTTTATCATCAACTCCCGTCCAAACTGCTGTAGTATAGATTCATTAATCTGCGCTACTTGCTTTACCAGTACAAAAGTTGGGACTGCAATCCCAATCAACTTTAAAATTTGGTAAACCTCATGTTCATAGAGATTATAACGACCCTCAGCTACTGCTCGAGCAAAAATCTCATCCACCTTAGCACGTATCTCATTAGTAAACTCCATCGGCTTTCTCCTTGCATCTTGTATTCTATATCGAATGTTTCTACAGCTATTATCTTTTTCCTTGTGCAATAATTTACGCGTTTTTTCATTAAAAAAGACGCACCCTTGTGCGTCGCTATAGATAATCATCAACAATTCTAAAATCTATGGTAAATATTTCT
>JBFYZC010000058.1:0-10720 GCA_041309705.1 Bacillota bacterium
CTTCTAATCGTGTAGTCTTCTTTACAAAAGCAGGTAATTGTAGCTCTTTTTTAACTTCTTCAAAAGGAATTTTGTACGTCTCCTCTAAAAGTTCAAAACTCATCCAACACTTAATACTATCTGGATCATTATTTAGTTTTCCATTCCACCAACCAGCTACCTGAGCTATCAAGAGAATCATTACAAAAACAGCCACTCCTGTTAAGGCTAATCGTGAATCCGATCCAAAAGGAGCTCGATAAACCAATGCTTCTGGTTTCGGACAGTTTGTCTTACATTCCAAACAGTTATTGCATGCTGCAGTAGTTAATTTTACATCGGGAACATTTAAGCCCATCTGACATTTCTTAGTACATTGACCACAATCAATACATGCTTCCCGCTGCCAACGTAGTTTAAAAAAGCTAAGCTTGCTCAACCAGTGAATAATCAATCCCAATGGACAAAGATATTTACACCAAAAACGTTCTATCAATAACCCTAATAAAACAAATCCAACCATGATCACCCAGCCCCAGATGGAAAACTCACTTGGTTCACTAATCCAATGCAAACCAAAGATTAAGCGAAAAGGATCAAAATCGGCAAACCATAGTTTTAATAAGCTAAAACTTTTTAATAAAATTAATCCCAATAATAAATATCTCAAGCCTCTTAAATAACGGTCTGCAGTCGTCGGCACTTTAAGCACTGGTAACTTCAGACGAGAGCGTAACTTATTTAAAACATCTTGCAACGTGCCCAACGGACAAAGCCAACCACAAAAAATTCCCCCAAATACCAGGGTTACAACTATCAATGCCCCTAAAAGTACTAAATTTGATGGTTGTAATTTCTCAAGAAAACTCCCTTGAGTAAATAACTTACTCAAAGTTGCCAGCCCTCCAAAAGGGCAATACGCATCAAGTGGAGCCCAAATTCGTTTGTCACCATAAATATGCAATGCTGATAATAAAATTATTAAGAACAAACTAGACCATTTTACCGTTTCACGAAGCTTTTTAATATTTTTCATAATTAAGAACACCTCCATAATGCTTATTTTAAACGATTGAATTGAATTTTTGATTGAGAACTTGTGAATTTTTTGTGGAGAAGAATCTTTATTAAAGCAAAGAAAAAAGACATCTTAGTCAAACTAAAATGTCTCTAAAAACACATTTCCTTGATTAATAAAATATCATCAATTAGTACCCATATACTTTACATTCATACATTACATAATTATTAGAATTTGGTTTGCTGCAGTTAATTAAGATAAATTCACCACAAATAGGACTGTCGAGCTGAATATTTTCAGATTTACCATTACCATGCACCGTTTTTGCACTAATCCATTGAGAACCATTCCATATATAAATAGTATATTTTTGTGGATAATCATTCGGACTCCAATTAATATGAAGTGAACTGATAGTACATGTCTTACTCAAATCAACCGCAATCCATTGTCTACCTTTAACACTCCTTGAGACCCAACATGTATTTGGATTACCATCAAAAGCATTTTTAGCGACATATTTTGCAATATGCGAAGAAGCTCTCCCAGCTTTATCTAAAGCCACATTTTTTTTCTTAACATTTGGCACAAATGTTGGGGTTACAATTGGTCTTAGCGTCACCCATGGTCTTGTACTCGGAAATGGAAATGGTTCAATAGTTGGGTCTGGATTAGGTTCAATAGTTGGAAATGGCACTGGTTCAATAGTTGGAAATGGAAATGGTTGAATAGTCGGAAATGGTCTTGGACGCATCGAAGGAGATGGATCTGGCTCATTGGTTGGATTCGGAATTGGTTCTATTGTTGGATCGGGAATTGGTTCTATTGTTGGACGAGGATCATCATTATCATTTATGTCTTGCATAACATATCCTGGAGTTTGAAACTGCTGTATTAAATTATATGCAATATATCCATAACCATTTAACCCCCATCGATTCCCCCAGGAGTTAATAAACTTAAAAGCCTTTTTATTATCATCATAGCCTACTAAACAGATCGCATGATATCCTTTAATATTACCATCAGCATTATCATAAATCGGATCATTAGCTGATATTCTATCAAAATCATTATAAACTGGAATTCCTACTACAATAGGAATACCTGCAGCTAATTGCGTTTTGAATTCCTCAATATTACCCTTACTTATTGTTCCCCAACTTAGAGATTTATACTTTGCCGCTTCAGCTCTTTGTTCGTTATTAGGCTGAACTGTATAATTTTGTACATTATAAGGCATCGTTGCCAAAGTACATACTCCTTGCTTAACAATCAAATCTAATGCATCACTAATAGAAGAACCTTGATCCCTACCACCATTGATTTGATTATAAACATAAGCTGGACTGAATTGATGTTCAATTGTATCCTGATCCCAATCATAATCCACTTTTTCCAGATAAGTTTTTAAAGCATATGCAGTCGCCCATGCAGTACAACTGCTTTGCATTCCTTGTGATCCTGGAGTAGGAAATTTAGCAGATAAATCTACAGCCTCAGGATTCGCCCCCATATTCCCTACCTTTGACATTGATG
Source organism: Bacillota bacterium (assembly GCA_041309705.1). Lineage (GTDB taxonomy): Bacteria > Bacillota > UBA4882 > UBA8346 > UBA8346 > JBFYZC01. The sequence goes on from JBFYZC010000058.1 coordinate 2,540, forward strand.
CTTTGTTAAACGAAGCATATTTTTCTGATGAATCCGGAATCCATCCCATCGCATACTCATTATTTGTAATATTAGTAACACTATTTGATTCCTTTTTTTCTACTCCGCAACCACCAATCATCATTCCAACAATCATTACAAGTGATAGTACTCCAACATAAAATCTTTTCAATTCACTTCCTCCTTATTACATTAATTGAATTTTATGGATATAATTATACATCAATTTACTTTATATGTCAATTAATTCCAAATTACTTTAAATATTTTTCTTAACATTGCTGATTTTTAATTTAATTATATTATTTTTTAAATTACAAAAAAACACACAAATCTTATTACATTAAAAAAACGCTCCAGCTAATCTGAAGCGTTCACAAACAATTATTTATTACTATATACTTTATAATAATAATTTTTTATTGTACTAAATTAAAATACACCAATTAATAAATATTTTTTATAAAGCTAAAATAAATCATACATTTTTAATTCCCATAAACTTCCAACTCATAAACTACATAACTCCCGTTACTTGAATTACTACAATCAACCTTAATATATTGCGACACAAATGGAGTATCAAATTGGATCTCATCTAAACTGCCATCACCAGTTATAGTTTTTACTGCAACCCAACTAGTTCCATTCCAAGATGAAATTGTATATTTTTTAGAATAATTAGTCTCACTCCATCTAATTTTTACAGAATTAATACTATATTGGCTTCCAAGATCAACTTTGAGCCACTGTTGACTACGTAAAAACCCAGCTTCTACTGCCCAGCGAGTGGTTAAACTACCATCAACTGCATTTTTGGGCGCATATTGTAGATCATTATTATAATACGCAGATGCTGTAACAGTTTTATTTAAAGCTAGATTTGTATTGCTAGGTGTTGGGCTTGGCGTTGGTGTTGGTGTTGGTGTTGGCGTTGGTGTTGGACTTACTGTTGGTGTGGGGCTTGGATTTACATTATGCTTAATATCCTGCATTACATAAGCTTCAATTTCTTCTTTTGTTATTAAATCATATGCAATATATCCCTAACCATTAAGACCCCATTGTTCAGTTCCCCATGAGTTAATCAGTTTAAAAGCTTGTTTACTATCATCATAACCGACTAAACAGATTGCATGATACCCAGCTAACTCACCTTCGGTATTATCATAAACATCATTGCTTGCTGTAAGATCAAAAAAATCATCATAAACTGGAATTCCAAGTACCACTGCATTTCCAGCTGCCAATTGCGCTTTAATCTCATTAACATCATCTTTAACAACTGACCAACTAGCCGATTTAAATTTGGCAGCTTCAGCTTTTTGAGTACTATTTGGTTGAGTTTTATAATTTTGATCACTATATGGCATCACAGCTAATGAACATACTCCTTGTTTCACAATTAAATTTAAAGCATCCGGAATTTGGGCACCTTTATCTCGACCACCATTAATTTGATTATATACATATGCTGGACTAAATTTATGCTCAAGTAAATTTTGATCCCAGTCAAAATCAACTTTCTCAAGATAACTCTTTAAGGCATATGCAGTTGCCCAACCTACACAACTACCCTGTCTGCCTTGATCGCCTGGCAAAGGAAATTTATCTGTAAAATCAACTTTCTCTGGCAATTCCTGTGTTAATTGTGCATTTTTCGCTATGCCAAGAGAATAATAGGTGGTTTTTTCGACTGGAATCATGCCTAACTTATATTGAGATTTTATACTCTCTCCGTTAGTAATATCACTAGCATTTATAACAAAACCAGTCAAAAACATTGAGATCCCAATAATTAGAAACACTAACCACAAATAAATTTTTTTCATAAGTCCAGCTCCCTTTTATTTAGTAATATTGTAATACAATTTAATTTTAATATATTTTTAACACTTATGTCAAGTGTTAAAAATGATATTATATGCGCATATATTTTTATTTTTATTTAATTATAGCAAAATCTCCTTTACATTGGAATATGAGTACTCTCAATTTCTTTGTAAAGGAGATTTTATATTTAATTATTATTTTTTAATTTATTTATTTTTTATGTACATTATCTGCCATAACGTATCCTTGAATCTTCAAATCCTTAATTAAATTATATGATATAAAACCATAACCCTCTAAGCCCCATTTGGTTCCCCAAGAATTAATTAACTTAAAGGCTTTTTTACTATCATCATATCCAATCAAGCATATGGCATGACCACCTCGGGATTCTCCATTTGTATTATCATAGATTGGATTGTCCTTATTTAATTTATCAAAATCAGAATGCACCGGAATTCCTACCACAATTGGTCTTTTGTTGGCTAATTTTTCTTTAAAATCTGCTATATCTCCAGCCTTTAAAGTACTCCAGTTTTTTGATTTATATTTTGCAGCTTCATCTTTTTGTTTTTTATCTGGTTGTTTAGTGAAATTATTTGCATTATAAGGCATCGTCTTTAATGAACATACACCTTGCTTCACAATCAAGTCTAGCGCATCAGAAATTTTTGAACCTTGATCCTTGCCGCCATTAATTTGATTGTAAACATATGCTGGACTAAATTGATGTTCAGACAAATTCTGATTCCAGTCAAAATCCACTTTTTCTAGATAAGTCTTTAAAGCATATGCAGTTGCCCAACCAACACAACTACCTTGGGCTCCTTGATTACCTGGTTTAGGGAATTTATTCGTTAGATTAATTTCAGCAGGAAGTGCTTCTTTTGTTGCACCATATGTACTCATTTCTTTAGGAAAAGCATTATATTCTTTCTCGGAAATTTCTATTAATCCTAAAGCATGTACATCCTCAGAACCATTTACTTCAGTTTGATCAATTCCATTTTCTTGATTAGTAATCTCATTACCAGTTGTCCCACACCCCGTTAAGGTCAGACCCATAACCATCAATAACAATAACAAACTTAAATAAAATCTTTTCATTAGCAAATCCTCCTTTTAACAATATTTACAGTTATTTACTGCATTTACAGTATACACTATTTTAATATTTTTTGTCAAGTATTTTTAATAATTATTTTTAAAATATTTTAATAAATTAGCCATAATTAAAAGCAATTAAATTTTATAATTGCTTTTAATATTCATTTTATAAAAATTTATTAGTGCTAATTTTCCTGTCTATCTGTATAATTAAAAATTTTTTTTTAAAAACCAAAAAATCTTCTTGCCAAATCATAAGGTTTGTATTATAATAACTAATGCGTCGGCGGTGTAGCTCAGTTGGTACGAGCATACGGTTCATACCCGTAGTGTCACTGGTTCGATCCCAGTCACCGCCACTATTAATGGATCACTAGCTCAGTTGGTAGAGCAGCTGACTCTTAATCAGCGGGTCATAGGTTCGAGTCCTATGTGGTCCACTGCGAAAAGACTCTTTTTATATAAAGAGTCTTTTTTTGTTAACTTCATTGAAGATTAGTCAAACTATTTTAAAAAAAAATATGTTGAACTGATTAGGATTTTTAGTTCAACATATTTTTGGACTACAAATTGGACAGCCTTGCATTCGCAATGGTTTTTCCAACTGCCCGAGCTTTAAAAGCTCTGGATCATTAAAAATCTCCAAGGTTAAACCATCTGCAATAATCTGCCCCTCACTTAAAATAATCGTGCGCTCGCAAAGATCTACTACCAGATCTAAATCATGAGTGGCAATCAACTTCGTCTGGGGAAGTTTCGCAAGTAATTGAATCAAGCGACGACGTGCCAAGGGATCGAGCGCCGCACTTGGTTCATCAAAGACTAAAATCTCTGGTTTAAGTGCCAGTACCGTCGCAATTGAAACCAATCGTTTCTCGCCTCCAGAAAGCTGGTACGGAGGACGCTCTGCCAAATGTTCTGCAGCAACTTCTTTTAAAGCCTCTGCCACAATCTCTGTTACTGCTGCTGGAGTAATTCCCAAATTTTGTGGTCCAAAGGCAACATCTGCCGCGACATTAGACATGAACAACTGATCATCAGGATTCTGAAAAACCATCCCTACCTGTCTCCGAATCTCACGCAGATTCTTCTTAATTATCGGAACACCATTAATGCTCACTTCACCAGAGGATGCCAATAAAATCCCCACTAAATGCAGCAGGAGCGTGGATTTCCCCGCCCCATTAGCGCCAACAATCCCAATAGTTTCGTGAGTCTCAACTGCTAATGATATTCCCCGCAATGCTTGTTTCCCATTCGGATACTGATAGCTCAAATTATTAATTACTAAACTCACCTGAATCCTCCAGTAAAAATCATTCCTAAAATTTCGGGCAGATTTAAAAGACGCACCAAGACAAAGAAACACACCCAGGCGCATAAGTAATACCAATCACATAGCTGAAGTTGAGATTTATTTCGAGTAAAGGCAATACCCTGAAAACCACGACAAAGCATTGCCTGATGAACTCGTTCCGCTCGTGCCAAAGTACGTAGCAATAATTGTCCCACCAACGAGCCCCAGACCTGATATTGAACTCCAGTTTTTTTAAAACTGCGCAAAGAATATGCTTGCAAAAGCGTTGCGGTCTCCTCCAATAATACACTCAAATAACGATAGGTCAAAGATAATTGAGTGATTAAAAATGGAGGTATTTTTAATCGCAATAGTGCGGTCGTTAATTCGGTTAGTGGTGTCGTCGCAATCAAGAGCAATCCAGCGCTCACGGTCAAAATAAATTTTAGCAAGATTACTAAAAACGAAACCATTCCACCAGTGATGCTTACTTTACCAAAGATTAACCAGGCAGTCTGATCATACCAAAGATTAAAGAATGCGATTAACAGCACAAATGGGAGTCCGACCAGAATTTTTTTAAAAAAATGCTTGGTTGACAGATCAGCTAAATTCATAATTATCACTGGATAAATCAGCAACGGTATTATTTCGATTAAAGCATACTTTGAGAAAGAAACGGTTATTCCAATCAAAATCAGTGTAACTACTAATTTAGCTGTGGCATTCACCTGATGAATCAGGGTTTTCTTATTTGCCAGTCTTTCCAACTCACGTAATTCTAATCCACTCTCAATTAGTTTACTCATTTAGCTTAATACGCAGTTCGCTTCTTAAAAAATTTTAAAACTATGCCCAATAATCCTGCCAACAGCAGCGTTAAACCTGCCCCAACTACTCCGGCGAAAGAAGTTCCTCCATCAACGCTAGGATATTTCCCCTCGACAGGTTGCACATTCTTTAGATTATAATCAGGTAAAGCGGCAAATTTCTCCTGAAACTCACCTAATTTTTGATGCCAGGTCGATTTTCCAGTAAACTCCTCCTGCCCACTAGTACGAAACATTGACCATTCCAGTCCATCTGGCTGTGAGGAAGCAAACCAAGAAAAGACTCCCCCAACCAAAAGCGCCAGTACCAAAAAACTCAGCCATAATTTTTTAGTACTTAAATTAACCAAGGGCATTACTGGTTGATTTAATTCGGGACGTGCCTGCCAAAGGAAACTGACAATTGACGCTGTTACTAGACCCTCGACTACTCCAATTGCCAGATGAATTGACTGCATTAAGATTAAAAATGTTCCAACTGGTAACTCAGAGATGCCAGAAAGTTTTGTCTGTATCACTACTCCCAATGAACCCAATTGCAAACCAAGAATAGCTGCGATTAATGATATAAGAAAAATTCTTGTCTTGGAAGAATTTTGATTCACCCAATGCCGAAAAATTAATGGGTAAACTATAAAACAAGGAAAGAAGCCTAGATTAAAAATATTACAGCCCAATGCCAAAATGCCACCATCCGCAAAGAAGAATGCTTGAATAATTAAGATCGCTGCCATCGTCAGAAATCCTGCTGCTGGTCCCAGTAGAATAGAGAGCAGGAGTCCACCTCCTAGATGACCACTCGAGCCAGTGCCAGGAATCGCAAAGTTAATCATCTGTGCCGCGAAGACGAATGCCCCCAAGACTCCCATCAAAGGAAGCTGTTTCTCGTCCAGTTGGGTTTGCACTTTTTTAGCAGCATAAGCGGCTAAGCCAATCGTAGTCGCAGCAAAAACCCCTCCTATTGCTGGTGAAATTAGTGCATCTGCCATATGCATCCCACATCAACTCCTTTAGCTAAAATTTTCATCCTTTGATTAACATCAAAAAAGTCATTACTGTATAAAGAATCGTCATCACTCCGATTACCAGTGTCCAATTATGCATTACCCTAGCAGTCTCACGTTCCGAGATTACCTGATAAACCTGACTAAAACAGTTAAGTTTAAAAACAACCATGCCAAACTTCTCGATAATTCGATCCAGATCCTTCTTTTTCACATGATTAATCCCTACCGCGGCAAAATACTTCTCCAGATCTTCAATTGTTGTCACCTGACAACAGAGCAATTCTTCCAGCGTCATCTATGACACCTCGCTTTTTGACTCAAACACCCAGCCAATTAATTAGATCTTTAGTCTCTGCAAAACAGTTTGATTTTAAAAAGTCATTCTCATTATTCTCATTGCACATCATGGGGTGCTTTGATTTATATATTCTTCCCTTGTTGATTAGTCTTTCATTAGAGATCGCATCATTCCCCCAAAGAAACCAGGTTAAGTCAAGCCTAGTACTTAAATAACCAATTAACTGTTCTGTGAAATCATCCCAAATATCACGGTGACTTCCAGGTTTGCCTGGTTCACAGGTTAACGAAGTATTCAATAATAAAACTCCCTGCGCTTCCCAGTTTGTAAACAATTGGTTCGGAGGAAGTATTTTAAATACCCCACTTTTAAGCTCCTCTTTAATCTGATTAAATGATTTGATCTCAGCATAATCCTCAATTCCCTGATATGATTTATGTAATAGACGAATGATATTTTTTAGAGAGATCTGTTTGAACTTATCATTCCAATCATTTAAATCACCAACTTCAAAGGCACGCCCAGTAGCCCGTCCTACCTCAGGATATGGATCTTGCCCTAAAATCACTACCTTCAATGCATAAAGATCATTCTTTAAAAACAGTAAAATCTTTTCTGTCTCTGGGGTGTATTCCCCCTCAAGTTCCTTCTCAACCCAGTTTAACTCTGCACGAAGCTCTTCATTCAAGAAATCCTGCCATGACGGATGAATCTCAATGTTTAACAAGTTACCCTTCAAAATCAAACCTCCTAATTAATATGTAAATTAAACTTAATTAATCCTTCTAAAACCACTTGAAAACCCAAATTATCTGCTGGAGTACGTTTTTTATGACTTCCCATCTTTGCTCCAGCACGACGCATTTTCTGTCCTAAATGTCGTTCAAAAAGCAGTTGCTCAATATTCTCATTCGTATAAATTAGACCATTTTGATTTAGCGCATGAGCTTTTTTACCCAATGCCATCGCGGCTACCCCGTAATCCTGGGTCACCACCAGATCGCCTGGTTGCAAAAGATTAATCAACTTCAAATCAACACTATCTTTTCCCTGTTCGACCATGATTACGGTGCTATAATTATCATGTAATTCATGACTGGTATCAATAATCATCGTCACTGGCACTTGATACCGCTTAGCAAGTTTAATAATAATCTCTTTTACCGGACAAGCATCGGCATCCACTAAAATCTGCATCTGCTGTCTCACTTTCTATCAAACAAAAAATTAAAGTCTTCTGTTGTATTATACAATACTTTACAGAAAACTCAAACCTTTCCTGTTAATTTCAAATAATTTATTTTAAACTACTTATTTCTTCCATTGTCAACCCAGTAATTTCAGCAATCAACTCTATGGGAAGTCCTTTTTGCAGCATCTCCTGAGCAATCTGTTGCTTGGCTTGATTTATCCCCTTGATTCGCCCCTTCTCCTCCGCAGTCCGCGTCTCTTCCTGATGATTCATCCGCATTTTTCGTTCGGCTTCGTAGAGTTCTCTTTCTTCTTTGGTAAAGTACATAATCTCCAGCTTCTCGACTGCTTTGGAGATCTCCGCTTCTTCTTGCAAGGCAACTGGCAGACTATTTCGCTCTAACTCATACGCCTTATTCATAAAGATTAACCAGCGATCCAGCACGGTCTTTAATTCCTGATAATTCTTCTGAAACTTGCTCATCTCTACAAAATATAACTCTTCATAATCCAGCTCGGAATAAATTTGATTACTATCATAATCCTTCAAAACCACCCGCCGCAAATAACGCTCATCCTGAAAATAATTAAAATCCAAGAGATGAATTCCAATCGTCT
>JBFYZC010000059.1:0-4642 GCA_041309705.1 Bacillota bacterium
CCTTCTTCTAGCTGTAATAGTTTCTGCCCAATTAAACTGGACAACTCTGGTGCTAATTTCTCTGTTAGATTAATCTGATAACGTGCTTGATACTGCTCTAAATCCAACCCACTCGTCAACCTTAATCCCAGCATCAATTCTTCGACTGCTGCTATTTTGGTATCAATTGTCTCTAATTCCAGACGTGGCATGGCAGCTCCAGCCACTCCTTGAATATATGCTAATGGGTCGGGAGGATTCTGCCAGCGTTCACCCTCAAAAGTCGAGACTGCACCAGCCCCAAAACCCAGATAATCAACTCCATGCCAATAGGCTAGATTATGCTGCGACTCTTTACCTAGCTTAGCATAATTTGAGATCTCATAATGGTGATAACCCATTGCCGGTAAATAATGCATGGCTAATTGCATCATCGCCACTACTTCAGCTTCGTTTGGTAGTGCAACCGAACCCAACTCCACCATCTTAGCTAGTGGGGTATCTGCCTCAAGTTGCAAACCATACGCCGAGATATGTTCTGGTGCTAATTTCACTACCTCGGTCAGAGATTCCTGCCACTGGGTAAGAGTTTGTTCTGGCAAACCAAAGATCAGATCAATCCCTAAATTTTCAAAACCCACTGTCCGTGCCTCATGAAAGACGGTCACGAATTCCTGAAAACTATGTATTCTCCCGATTCGCTGTAATAAACAGTCCTGTGTTGCCTGTAAGCCAAGGCTGAGACGATTAAAGCCTGCCTGATAAAGCTCGCTTAGCGCTTGAAGCCCTACTGTTCCCGGATTAACCTCTAGGGTTACCTCTGCTCCTTTTTTTACTGAAACCTTTTCTTTTATCTGCCACAAAATCTTCCTGAGTAATTCTGTCGGGAAATAACTCGGAGTACCCCCGCCAAAGTAAACTGAACTAATCTCATAATCTCCTGGTAAATTACATGCTAAATCTATCAAAATTGACTCGCCATATGCCTCAATCAATTCATCCTGACCACTATATGAATTAAAATCACAATAGTAACATTTCGACTTGCAAAAAGGAAAATGCAGATATAATGCTAGTTGCTTCACCACGAGCCTCCTTCGAAAATCACTGAAGATATATATTTCTCAATTTTACGTTAAAAACCTGCAAAAAAGTTGACCTAATTCAAAAAATCAGATATTGTAAGGTTATATTTATATATTTTTCGAAAGATCTATTTCATGTTATCTGCAAATAAATTCTGATGGAGGTTTCAATGTCTTTCATTTTTGGTTCTCGTTTAGTTACCAATCAATCATTGATTGATTATTTAAAATTTGTTGCCCCGCGTTTCAAAGCAATTGAGCTCCCTACGGATCAACGTCTACTCAATGCCAATTTTGGCTTTACATCTCCCGAGCAGCAACTGATTAAAAATTATCAGAAACGTTACCATTTCAAACTAACCATCCATGCACCACTCTTTAATTTACGACTTGGAGCACTCGATTCTGAAATACGCAATACTTCGGTTGCGATGTTAAAACAGACTATCAAAGACGCTGCAGCCTTAAATGCACAAGTAGTCACTTTTCACCCCTGTATTCTCGAACCAGGTCAACCAGAGAAATATCCTGAAAATTGTGCCTATGAAGCGGAAAACATTGCGAATCTGCTGCAACTTGCCACCTCTTATGGAATTAAGCTCGCGATTGAAAATATGCCCCGTGTACCGGAGTTTCATCCACACGCTAGTGACGGGACCCGACTCAAGGAACTCTTCGCACTCTTTCCCGAGCTTGGAATGACCTTAGATGTAGGTCACGCCTTGCAAGCAAAGGTCGAACTTGATGAACTTCTCAAACTCAAACAGATCTGCCATTTCCACCTGCACGAGAATGATCGGATCAGTGACCGCCATTTTGCGATTGAGACTAATCTCCCCTGGTGGCAGGAGCTCGCAAGTCAACTAGCAACTAATTTTCCTAATGCAATTGGGATCTTCGAGATGAGCGAGTTAGAAGAGCAACTGACTAGCTATCAAAATCTAGCTGATAGTTTAAACAGAGCTAAACGGGCAAACTAAAACAACAAACTCACCGCCAGTGCAATATTGCCAAGCGGTGAGTTTGCTACAGTCAATTCATCAAATTATGAACCTTTTTACTTTATTTTTGAACCTCAAGTTTAATTACTGGCAGTTCATACCAGCCATACGCCGACGCCGAGAAACTTCCTTCCGACTTCCATTCATCCAAAAAATATCCCGAACGATCCAGTCGCACAAATGGAGTACTTACAAGCGAGGTTGGCTGGATTTTAGTAAAGGTAAAAGCAAAATTCTCTCCTTTTTCTAAAGTTTCCTGTGGAATTCCGATTCCGCGCAGCAACTTTTCAGAGATCATCGTGAGACTTGGATCAGTACTTTCACAGTCCTGCAAAGTCATTGTTTCCCCGAGCTGATCAACGCGCGGCGACCAACTGGTCAAGAGAGCTTCCTTACATTTCACACTAAGAATTGGTGCATTTAATGCTGGATTCAGATGTGTAAAGCCAAACTCAGCATAGACCTTCCAAACATGTAGCCATTGATTATCAATATTATATAAGCGATGTTCACGAATTTCCGCCTTCATTTCCAGCAAGGCAAGGAAGGTTGCTGAACCACCATAAGTATCTTGATTCTGATCCAGCATCAAATTTACTTCGGCTTTAGCATAAATCATCTCACGACTCCCAGTAAAAGTTGGTCTTTGATGCTCGCTGTCTGAAGCAAAACTAAACTGCGTCACCATTATTCCATCAATCTCTGCTGCTTGACTTACCGAGGTATAACCCAGACAACCCACCACAACTGCCAGAATCACCAGCCCACTCAAGAATACCTTTTTCATCACAGTCCCTCCTTAAACTATTTTTTATACTTCCAAAATTTCTTTTGGCAGTTCTATTTTAACATAATATTTTCGAAATATTTGTCGTTTTTTAGCAAATTATAACCAATAAAACCATTCTCGAAATAACTTCGCACAAACAAAAACACCCTTTACCAAAAGTTTGGCAAGGATGTTAAAATTATATCTCAGTCTATTTCGCTAATTGAAATACATTAATGGATTGATATAGATTCTCCATCATGCTGGCTAACTCTTTTGAAGAAGCAATAATCTCTTGAATACTAGCGGTCTGCTCTTGGCTACATGCTGCCACCTCTTCGGCATTACTGGAAAGCTCAATACTAAAGTTAGTAATATCCATAATTACGTCACTCACTTCACTACTATTCTTCACCATTAATTCAGTATTTCGCAAGACTGTTTCAATCTGTTTCTGAAATTTAAAATTAGCCTCAGCAATCCTATTAAATGAATCAATCATTTCACTAATTGCTGCCACACTCTGATCAACTGTAACTGCACTATTATTAATTCGTTGGGTAACTTTCATAATGCTACTCTTAATCTCTTCAACAATACTATTAATCATCTCCGTACCATTAATGGTTGACTTTTCAGCTAATTTATTAATCTCCTCTGCCACTACTTGGAATCCTTTACCAGCTTCACCTGCACGAGATGCTTCGATGGTGGCATTCATTGCTAACATTTTTGTCTGCTCGGTCAGATTATTAATTAATTCGGTTACTTCGGTAATGCGGTTGGAATCTTTCGCTAACGAGTTTACAATCTTAATTATCTCATTATTCTCTACTTTAACCACATTAATCTGTTTTACTGAATTTTGCAGTGCCTCATTCCCATGATTTACATTTTCAGTCAGTTTCTCTGCCACATTGTTCATTTCACGTGAACTTTTACCAACTTCATTAATTTTAAAATTCAATTCTTTAATATTATTATTAGCTCTTCCCAACTTATTCGACTGCTCTTCAACATTTGAGGCTACCATCTGTACTGACGAAGAGACCTGACTAGAAACAGTTCCCATCTGCTCACCCGAAGTAGCAATCTCCTTGCTCGCCTGAGTAACTGCATTGGCAACTCCATTCACGCTATTTAAAGTTTTGCGTAAAGAAGCTACTGCATTGTTCAGATTATGCGCCATCTCCCCCAATTCGTCATTGATCTCATACTTCACATTGGTAGTTAAGTCATTATGAGCAACCGAATTCAACCCAAATTTCACTAAATTCAAAGGATTAATAATCCAATTTTCAATCAAGAAATATAAGACTGCGATACTCAGACAAGCAGCTAAAAACGAAAAAACAAACACTTTAAATTTGATGGCAGCAATTTCTGCAAAGTATTTCTCGCGATTAATAACAATCTTAAAATAACCTAAGGCTTCATTTTGATAATTTTTAATTGGTAATAATAGTATCTCATTTTTATCCATAAAACGGCTGACACTCTCGCCTTTCTTCAACTTAACAATCTCATTCTCATTTAAAGACCATTGATCTTCTTTCAAAGTCGCTGCAAGCAATCCTTTTTCAAAATTAAACCCTTTCGCCATTGCTTTTAACTTCTCTGGCTCCAGCGTATAGATAAAATACTCTCCTCCAAAACCTTTCTTAATCTCTTTGATTAACTCCTCACCAAGATTTGAGCCCAACTCAAATGAACCAGTATGTTTTCCTTGATAGAACATCGGCGCTACCACTCGAATTCCGTAACCTGTACCACCTAATTCGATTCCAGAGAAAATCTTTTTTAAAGCA
>JBFYZC010000060.1:0-5812 GCA_041309705.1 Bacillota bacterium
CATAAAGGCATTGAAGTAGCGTAACCAAAAAGACGGCTCGGTTCGAGCCTCCGAGGATGGGTAAGGTTACGAACCCAGATGATCCGGGAAGCTCCCACTTCTACAAGTGGGGGTAGTTCACGATCACAAGCTGCTTTGGATATTATGATGCAAAGTCAGGAAAAATCTTGGCTTCGAGTAACAAGTTTTTATAAATTACACTGTGATGAAGTAGACATGGTTAAAATTGACAACGGCGCTGGCGATCACATGTATATTTTATTTTCAAATTTTGGAGCAATAATAAAAGGTTTTGATCACGAATCGGCATTATCACCATATGCAAATGATAATGGAGAAATTGCAGAAGGGATCTATGATTCACTTCCTGAGAAGCTAATGGAATTATTAGATATTTTCTGAAAGATCTATTTCATTTTACCTTCGTGAAAAATCCTTAGTACGCTGGATATTTTCACTCGATATAATGAAAGATCTTTATCGGAAAATATATAGATGATAGTGTTGAAAAAGATGATGTTACATTTTGTATTTGGAGAGACAAGAATGATTTAGCTTGGAAAAAAGGGGATGTTACTGCGCTAAATGATTCTGAAGCAGATGATGGAGAAGGCTTTTTGATAGGATTAATTTTTGACAATGCTGAAAAATGGTTTGATTGGGCAAAGGATTATTATGAAGAAAAAGTAGCAGAAGTTAATTTAGAATTTATTAAAAAGATATACGCTCAAGCTGAGATATCTGAAGAAATAATCAAAGGAATTAACAAAGATAGGGACGTTGCATCAGTGATGAAAGAATTAAGCGAAATAGGATATCTTGGGAATAAAAATACTTGTAACTAATGAAGAAGATGAGGAGGCTAATATGAAGGCATTGTGTATAGTGGGTAGTCCTAGGGAGAATGGATGTACAGCTCATGTTGTGAAATCTATTGCTCAAGGCATGATCGATACTGGCATTGAAGTCAAGACATATTTTCTAGGTAATATGAAGATTAGTTATTGCCAGGGATGTATGAGTTGTCACAAGACAAGAAAATGTACTCAAGATGATGATGTCGATTTAATAATGAATGATTTAATGGAATCTGATATTATTCTGATTGCATCGCCTTCATATTGGGGAGATATAACTGGACAATTGAAGGTGTTTATTGATCGCAGCACGCCGTATGGTAATACTTGTGATGGGGGGACAAGTATTCCGTGTGGGAAAGTAGGTATTGCAGTGGCAGTACGAGCTGGGCAGAGAGAAATTGAGAATCAGCATATTGTTGACACAATCAATCATTATTATAGTCATTTGGAGATTAAGCCAATTGAAAGTTTTACGATACAATCGATAATGGATGTTGAAGATTTTGCAGGTCGTGAGGAGGAGATGAAAAGGGCATACTTAATTGGAAGTGGAATTAGAGGAAGGTAAAATTGATAAGTTTATAAGTTTATTTATGTCAAGTATTTTTGCTTAAATCTCAATTTATTTGTTTTATAAAAAAAAATATGTTATGATAAAAGGCGATTATGGTGAGGGAGTGACAAAAATGAGTGAGAAAGAAGTTCGAGTGCGCTTTGCCCCAAGTCCTACGGGTTATCAGCATATTGGTGGAGCACGTACCGCAATCTATAATTGGCTGTTTGCGCGGCGTTATGGTGGGAAGTTCCTGTTGCGGATTGAGGATACCGATCGCAATCGTTATGTACCAGAATCGCTGGAAGATATTCTGGAGAGTATGCGTTGGTTAGGGATTGATTGGGATGAAGGACCGGAAGTGGGTGGCTCTTGTGGACCGTATTTTCAATCTGAGCGTCTGGAGCTTTATCAGAAGTATGCGACGCAGCTGGTGGCAGAGGGTAAGGCGTACTATTGTTATTGTACTTCGGAAAGACTAGATGAGCTGCGTAAGGATCAAGAGGCAAATAAAGAACAGGTGGGTTATGATCGACACTGTTTGAATTTAACAGCGAGCGAACTGCAGGAATTAGAGGCATCAGGCGCTAAAAAAGTAGTACGCTTCAAGATTCCACGCGAAGGACGAACGGTAGTCTGTGATCAACTCCGTGGCGAGCTGGTTTTTGAGAATAAAACCCTGGATGATCTGGTGCTCTTGAAATCTGATGGGTTTCCCACCTATCATCTGGCTAATATTGTCGATGATCATTTGATGGGGATTACTCACGTGATGCGTGGTGAGGAATGGTTGCCCAGTACGCCGCGGCATGTCTTGCTCTATCAAGCCTTTGGTTGGGAGCCGCCGGAATTTGCACATCTACCATTGTTTTTGGCACCTGGTGGCGGTAAGCTCAGTAAACGTCATGGGGCAACTAGTGTGCGTGAGTATCGCGAGAAATGCTATCTACCCGAGGCAGTCTTTAATTTTCTCCTGCTCTTGGGCTGGAATCCCGGGACAGATCAGGAGCTGTTTACGAAGGAAGAAGCACTTAAAATCTTTGGTATGGAGCGGATTAATGCTTCGCCAGTGGCTTTCTCAGTTGAGAAGCTAGACTGGTTTAATGGGGTTTATATTCGTAGTCTGGATGCGACTACCTTAGCCAAACGAGCTTTACCATACTTAATCGGGGCAGGCTTGATGGAGGAGCACTACTCGGCAGCGGAGTTTGCGTATCTAGAGAGTTTAATTCCCTTAGTGCGGGAACGTTTGAAGTCATTGCCGGAGATTGTGGAGTGGACAAGCTTCTTTCTACAAGAGCAACTGATCCCACCAGCTAAAGAAATCTTGATTCCACGGAAGATGGATCAGAGTCAGACTTTGCAAGTTTTGGAAGGAGCATGCGAAGCATTAAACGAGGTTTCTGAAGATTTTCTGGAAGCAGAGGTGGAAGCGGCTTTGCGGGGGCTCGCGATTAAGCTTGAAATGCAGGACGGACAGGTCTTTATGCCGCTTCGCGTGGCGATCTCGGGACGCACTGCCACCCCGGGAATCTTTGAAACTATGCGGGCGATTGGGAAGAAGCGTGTCTTGGAGCGAATTGCTAATGCGGCTCAAGTATTGCGTGACTAAAAAAATTTTTAAATAAAGTATTGACTAATCAAGCAGAGTAAGGTAAAATAAATAAGCTCGCTTGAGAGAGTTAAAAAAAGTCCTAAAAAAATAAAAAAAATGCTTGACGAATTATGCTTGATGAGATATAATACTTAATGCACGTTGACGAAAGCATCTGCTTTGGGGGATCGTCTAGCGGTAGGACTACGGGTTCTGGCCCCGTCAGCGAGGGTTCGATTCCTTCTCCCCCAGCCAAAAGTATTCTTGATCGTTAAATAAGTTTTGATGGTCCTATCGTCTAGAGGCCTAGGACACCGCCCTCTCACGGCGGAGACACGGGTTCGAATCCCGTTAGGACTACCATATAAATTTTAGCAGGGGTTTTATTAGATTAAAGCAAAATAAAATGTGTAAAATTTAATACAGGACGGTAGACGTCTTCTTCCGATTTTCAATTAATTTTTGAATAGGAAGGAGACGTTTCTTTTTTATGAAAGAAAGAAGTTTAAAAAAATCTTCGTTGAAGGCTTTAAATTTTTTTGATGAATTCTGTTTGTATAAAAAAGCTTCTGGGATCAGTGAAAGAACTTTAAGCGACTATAAGATGATACAGAAAATACTAGATGATTGTGAATTGACAGAGATCCAAAGGCATGTTATTAAATATTTTGCTAATTTAAATGTTAATGCTGTCACTTTTAATACTCGACTAAAGCTCCTTAAGACATATTGTAATTGGCTTGTAAGTGAAAAGATAATTACTGAGAATCCAATCACTATAAAAAAACGTAAAGAGGATACCAAGCCTCGTGCAGTTGCTTTAGATGATATTAAAAAAATACTCAATTGTTGTAATAAAGATACTTGGTCAGGTTTAAGAGATGGCTCTTGTCGAGTTTCAGACTGATGAACGAAATCAATTGTGTTAAACCATAAATCAGGGTTTATCGAATTTATAGCCATATTAGTTGGAAATTCAATAATACCAAGGATTTGATACTAATTATAATCTGATATCAGTCCAAAACACGATAAGAGCATTATTTTTAATTAGTGGGGACAAGGTACAGCGGTTTACTTGAGGTTGAGTCAAGTAATTTACTGAAAATCAGAGATTTGTCAAGTCGCTTTTAATTTATATCTTTAGCAGGATTCTCCTATTCCACCAAGAATTTTACAAATAATTTATATACAGCATGGACGCAGCCAAAGAGGTGTGAAATGGGAGATAGCTATGTAGTTAAGGGAGCGAAACTCAAGTGCAGTTGTGGTGATCAGGAATGTAGTCTACAACTGATGAATCATGACTCAAAGATTAAGGGTAAAGAGCAAGCGAACATTATGGATTTTGCCCCAATGATGAATGTCCTACCATTTGGGATGTGCAGTAGTATGCTCAATCCAGCATTGATTGCAGCCAAAGCAGCGAGCAATGGCGCAGTACAAAAAGTGCCATGTATCCCGGTGATTCCTGCCCCCTGGTTGGGTGGCAAGATGAATAAGCTGGTGAAAGGTGCGCCTGCGCTTTTGAAATCCTCGACTTTGATGTGTGCTTATATGGGGCAGATTAAGATTCAGGATGATGGAATGGGTGGGCATGATCAGGTTGAGGCTAAAGGGGCAAAGGTAGCGAGTGAAAAGCAGGAATCTAAAAGCGAGGGGTTGAAAGAAGAGAATAAAAGTGAAGATGAGAGGGATGCCGAGAAAACAAATAATCCTTCTTTAAAACCAGAACATGCTAAAATAGTTAAAGAACGAATTCAAAATATGAATGATAATATGACCGAAGGGGAAAAAGCAAGAACAACATATAGTGCTTCATTAGTTGAGTTAAAGGATGGAACACAAGAAATGTGGGTTAGTGGTGCAGGTAAAAAAGGATACGTTCCACCAAGGATTAGAGGAAATGATAAAGTTATAGCTAATAAAGTAGAAGATGCAGATTCAATTAATCGGTTTAATGATGCAGAACAAACAATAATGAGAGAAACGGATGTACGTGAAGCAAAAATATTAGCAATGGGTGCAACAAGAGATATGTGCGAAGCATGTCAGAATGCAGCAAAATCTAGAAAAATACTTGATAAAGTTGTGACACCACTTAAAAAAATTAATTAGAAAGGGATAAAATAATGACGAATATTAATGAGAATCTTTACAGACAAGAAATTATAGAATTAACAGATTTAGTTAGAAATGATGATAGTTGGAGTGATTTGCGTGGTATATTAATCGAAAAGGGATTTGTCTTATCTAATACATTTTTAGTGTCATTTTTTGAAGATGAGGAAGAAATGGAATATGGAGTGGTTGTAACTAGAAATAAGAAAATATATGAATACTCAAGGTCTACAGCAACAGGTGAAAATAATATAGAACATTTTAAAATTAATGAGATAAGTTCTGATAAGAATAAGATTAGAGAATATCCTCAGATTTTGGTGGCATTTAAGATGTTTAATGAAGATCAGATATAATATCTTTTTAAAAATTAGAAGCAACACTTTTTAAATAAAGGTAGTTGCTTTGGTAATGTCCTAAACGTGTTTGAGGAATAAATTTAAGTCACAGCCAAACTCTAAAATATTAATCACCAAGCCAATAACAATATCATGCATGATGACGGATTTAGAAAAACAAATAGTTTTACGAGCAAGGCGTTTGATACGAGTTCTAAGTGTCAAATTTTTACGCTCAATAGTCTGAGTGTTATTCTTTCCAACAGTGTGATTTTGCTTTGAGATATTTCGCTCATAGCTTCCCCAATCATCTGTATAAAACATTGTAATACCAAAAGGATTAAGA
>JBFYZC010000061.1:0-6051 GCA_041309705.1 Bacillota bacterium
TTGTAATTTATATATTTTTCGAAAGAGCTATTCATTTACCTTCACAAAAAATCCTTAGTACGCTTTTAATAATTTCCAAAAGATCTAATTTGTTTTATCATCGTGAAAAATCCTTAGTGCTCACTATCCTTTCCAAAAGATCTAAATTATTTTATCATCGTAAAAAATCCTTAGTGCTTTGGATCTTTTCACTCGATATAATGAAAGATCTTTACCGGAAAATATATAGATGGAATAAGACTATTTTCTTTTGATAAAAAAATATTTTTTTGAATTTCATAGCATAATTTACTTCTCTCTGGAACAAAATATGATAGAACCAAATGTTACTTAAGGGACTAGTTTTGGGAGGGAAGTGCTTAATGTCAAAAAATGCTTTAGCAATTTCATCAGTAACGGGAATTGCGTTACAAAAATCAAAACCACGTTATACTGAAGATGAGAATCAGATGTTGTTTGAATCATGGTGGCATCCGCAGAAGCGACGCGAGCTGGTAACTCGTTTGGGGCGGAAGATGAGTGCTTTGCGAAGTCAATTTTGCCGTCTTTTGAAAGAGAAAGGACTCTCTAATCAAGAGTATTATAATATGATGCAAAGTAAATACACTAATGATTCTGGAGTCGCAACTCGCAAGCGTAGTCGTGAAATAAAAGATATCGATCGAATGATTCTTGAAATTTTTTGTAAACATCAAGCTTTAGGCAATTCACGCGCTTTAGCATGTGATGAATTACAAGCCAAACTTGGCAATCCATTTACCCCGGCAGCATTAAAGTTGCGTTTCTATCGTTTAATTAAGCGAATGCAGTATCAAGATGAGGATTTAGTCAGAATTGGTAATCAAGTATTAGGTCGAGTGAGTGAACCTTCGTATGTGGCAGAAGTGAATTCTTTTAAAAGAGCACCTGAGACAATTGAAGTCAAGCCGTCAATCGCAACCGAACTTAAACCAGCGAATTTGTTTACGGAAAACTCTTTCGCAGCAGTGACTAATCCGGGAGATAATAATTTTTTTCATCAGCTATCTGCGTTACCCATGGCAATCAGTGATTACGAGCGCAGAATCAAAAAACTGGAAGAAGCTCAGCATCATCAGTTAGATCTGCGTGGTTTTATTGAACATCTCTTGGCGGTTGAGCGTGATCTAAAGCGTGAGGATAAATTGATGGAAGAGATTCAACAGCTGATGGAGGAGAATAGTAAACTACAGAATGTGGTGGAGAAAGAGCAGGAGCGGTTGAAGAAGCGAGAGAGCGAGCTGGCTGAGGTTTATAAAATGTTGGATACAATTTTATCAGAATTTATGCGCTTGGAGAGTGTTTCAAAATTAGCTTCATTAGGTGATTTTATGCATCGCCTTGAGATTACGGTAGATCAATTTGGTAATGTTTTAAAGAGTAGACGGGTTAATGCTCAAGCAAATTAAGAATTTTTCTAGAAAAATTTCAATTGCCTCTTGACTGCTGTAATAATACGTGATAAAATTAGATTCGGTCGTTAAAAACGGGCAGTAGCGCAGCTTGGTAGCGCACCACCTTGGGGTGGTGGGGGCCGTGGGTTCAAATCCCGCCTGCCCGACCAGAAATAAGTTTTGATGAGGTCTGTGTAAAAAACACAGACCTTTTTGTCGTTTGATTTCGCCATAAAATGAAATTCAACTAAAAATAGATCAGCTAACCGTCATGCGAAACATAAAGATTCTTAATGCTGCATATATTATTGTATATTGTATATTGTATATTGTTTGCAGCATGATAGTGCTTCTCAAGGATGCTATCTAAAACAAAATCTTTATTCAAATTTGGTCAGAGAGGAATGGTTGTAGGAATGAAAATTATTCAAGGACTGATTCGAGTAGGAATCTTGGCATTGCTAACTTCAGGCTTGATTGGTTGTGGAAATTCTATAACTACGAATTCCAAACTAAAACCAGAAAACCTACCAAACAGCAAAGTGCTGGCGAATGATAATTTTAAATTTTTAGCTATTGACGCTAGTAAACCATTGGTTTGGATTTTTTCCGATATGTCAGATAAAAATTTGAAAAGATCAGATGGGCAACCTGTAAATGATCCGGATGATATTTCTGCGATGGCAGGCTATGCTTTGATGAGTAATGAATTTAATACTTTGGGAATTGTGGTTGCTAGCACACATCGGAGTGAACACAAAACCTCTCCCGATCAAGGTGAATGGGCAAAAAATTATATTGGTGCAGCTTATAAAGCTGATTGGCAAAATTTAAATAAAAATATTGGTGGGTACCAAGTTGAGCTGCCATTTATGGAATCCAGCATCAAAAAAACAGCCGAAAAGTTTGATACCAAGAAATCTTATAATAATTTATCAAACTATCCAGCGGTGCAAGCTTTAGTGAATGCTGTAGAAAGAGAAACTGCAATTATTAATGTGTTAATCTGGTGTTCGTGCACTGAACCCGCTATTTTTGCAAAATATTGCGAAACAATAGGTAAAACAGATTTACTAAAGAGAATTCGTTTCATTGCGCATTGGACTAATTCATCACTGCATCAAGGAACAGAAGCTGAACCTTGGAATGTGGCTAATTGCAAGGAAGATCGACCAGCTTGTGAATATCTGAAGTCATTAGCTGCAGCAAAAAAATGTGAATACTATGAATGCGGTGCAATCGGTCAACATGGAATTGTAAGTGGAGCTCCTACGGGTGAAACATATTATAACCAGTATAAAGTAAGTAAATTAGGGAAAATTTTTGCTGAAGGTAAATATGAATATAATAAAGTTGACCATTCTGATTCGGCAACATACTGGGTATTATTAGGCAATTGGGGTGTTAGTCTTGGTGATATTAGTTCGGATGGTTCAAATCCAAAATCAACCGAACAAGCTAATGAAACAAAATTTAAAAATAAGTCAAGAGCAATACATGATGAATTATTACGTCGTGCTAAAGCGGCTGCAAATCTCTATACACTACCTCCATCGCCATCACCTAAACCATCATTGATTCCATCACCAACACCATCCACGCCAAACTCAGGTACTATTAAACTCGAAGCTGAAAAAGCCAATATTCTCTATGGTGTTAAAATTGAAAAGTGTAGTGAGGGTGGAGGAAATGTAGCTTATGTTAATAACGATGACTATATATGCTTTAATAATATTAATCTGACTGGTATTAGTCAAATAAGAGCAAGAGTAGCTTCGATGAAAGATGGAAAAATTGAAGTCAGATTAGACAATGCTAATGGGATATTGATCGGAACGCTTGTAGTTGAAAAAACTGGCGGATGGCAGAATTGGCAGACGATATATACTAATATCACAAGTACCAGTGGACATAGAAATGTTTATTTAGTATTTAAATGTTCATCCAGTGATTATTTTTGTAATCTTAATTGGATAGAGTTTGCTAGATAAAATTTGAGAAGCTTCATTTATAGAAACGCTCACTGATCAGAGGGGGCGTTTTTTATAGTTTAGTGATGTAGAGGTATAATGAATAGTTAAGATTAACATAAATATATGAAAATAATTGGAAAATCAAGCAGGAATATATTGGTTAAAAAGCGAAATACTTCAAAACAGATATTAATAGAAATCTCGTAATAATTAAAAGGTGGGTGCAACACAGACATGAAGTTTTTTCAAAAAATTTTTCAAGGTGGATTTTTGCTATTATTAACAACAGGCTTGCTGGGTTGTTCAGGTCTTTTTCCAAATGATACAACACCAACTCCAAGCAGTCTAAGTCCATCTCCAACAAAATCACCATCAGATTCAGTAATAATTTTTGATGCCAATCAGACAATCGAACAATATACAATTACTGCTAATATTAATAATGTTATTATTAAAAAAGGGGTAACAGTTAAAGGAAGTTTTAAAATAGAGGAGCGAACAGAACCATTAACGATTGAAGGTGAAGGAGAGACTTCGGTTCTGGAAGGAATTGAAGGAACTAGAAATTATGGAATTGAGGCAGATTGTAATTTTACAATTAATCTTAAAAACTTTAAAAGCCTTAATCCTTCCTATTATCATATGCGATTAACTAAAAATAAAATAGTTGCGGAAGGTATGTACTTAGTTGATGACTCGGGAGATACCCAAAAAAACGCAGATGGTTTTAGTGGCGGTGATGGTTCTGTTTATAATAATTGCTATGTGAATACCTGGGATGACTCTTTTAAAATTTATTATGGAAGTTACACCATTAAAAATACTAAAATTGTACATAATGGAAATGGCGCTCCTTTCCAGCTGGGTTGGGGTGATAAAATAAATGATGAATGTACCCTTATCCTGGATAATGTCACAGTTGTTTCTAATGATGTTAAAGACTATAATCAAGGTGTCTTCTCCTGGGCGGGTGGTGTCAAAGCTCAAAAACGTAATATCAAATTAGAAGGTAAAGGGTTAATCCGGGAAACAAATCCAGGAATGGAAGTCGCACCATTATATCAGTTTGGCAGTAATCCAAATAGTACTGCAAATAAGACCATCAATATCAGTGGGGTAGATGCAAGTTCCTTTGCGAGCACTGAGGAGAATACTGTTAGTAAAAATAGTAGTATTAATAATCAAGTTAATGTGCAATAGTTTTATCTTACTTTAGAGGATAATTCTTTTTAAAGGATTAGATATTTGTCAACTAACCAACTACCCTAAAGGGTAGTTGGTTGGAGAAGAAATTCTCTGTAGTCGGTTGATTAGCCTAAGTCTTAACTGACTACGTTATCTAAGAATGATATAGGTACTTCAAGATGCTTCACTAGTCTTGAACACTACGGTACATGATTAAACATCTCTGATGGTTAGGAGAAGTGTTGTGTACGAAAACCTTAGATAACATTGGCGAAGTGAACCTACTGGTTTGGTAGTTCCAGAATAGTTGTTGCGACTAACTATTGTAAAAACTACCCAATATTAAAAATTAAGAGTCAAGGTTAGTGAAATAGCCTTTATCCACGACCCTAAAGGGATAGTGGTTTTCGGCTAAGATTTTATAAAAAACGCCTGCTGTTTATTGGTAGGTGTTTTTTGTATCTTTAACACAGCTTGATGTTGAAAAATTATATAAATATTAAATAGTATTTAAATTGTTTTAATTTTTTATTAACAAATAACAAATTATATAATATTTAAAAATAATAAAAAATAATCAATATACAAAGAAGGAATATACTGTATATAAATAGAATTAATATTGTATGTAATTAAATACAAATAATTACATTATTTTCAAACAGAGAGGTGAACATTTTCGTGACAATTTTAATGAAATTTTATATTTAGGGGTGATTGAATGAGAATCAGACAGAAACTATTTTTACCAGTAACATTGATGCTGTTAACTTCAGGTTTGATTGGTTGTGGAAATTCTTTAACTTCACTTGAACCAGAAAAAATGTCGAATATTGAAACATTATCTAATGGTAATTCTAATTTATCAGTTAGTGAAGCTGATAAACCACTAGTTTGGATCTTTTCCGATATGTCAGATAAAAATTTAATCAAATCAGATGGCAAGCCTGTGAATGATCCGGATGATATTTCTGCAATGGCAGGCTATGCATTAATGAGCAATGAATTTAATACTTTAGGAATAGTGGTTGCCAGTACACATCGAAGTGAACTTGAAAACTCTGCGGATCAAGCTGAATGGGCAAAGAATTTTATTGGTGCAGCCTATAAAACTGATTTAAAAAATCTCAATAAAAATATTGGTGGATATCAAGCCGAACTACCATTTATAGAATCAAGCATTAAAAAGACAGCCGAACATTATGATAAAAATAAAATCTATTCGAGTTTAACTAAATATCCAGCGGTACAAGCTTTGGTAGATGCTGTTAAAGCTCAAACCACAACTGTTAATGTATTGATCTGGGGTTCCTGTACTGAACCGGCAATTTTTGCTAAATATTGCGAATTATCGAATAATAATGCTTTACTTAAAAAAGTTCGGTTTATTGCGCATTGGACCAATTCGTCACTACATCAAGGAACCGAAAAAGAACCTTGGAACGTGGCTAATTGCAAGGAAGATCGAGCAGCTTGTGAAT
>JBFYZC010000062.1:0-12524 GCA_041309705.1 Bacillota bacterium
GATAGTAAAATGGGTTCTACTAGTGTTACTATCTCTAGTAGCAATATTTATGATGCTGATATTATAATGATAAGTACACTAAGCAACTCAGCGCAATATGCTAAACTCAAACAATCATTAAGCATCCTTAAATCTAAATCACAATCAACCACCCCATCCAAATAAGTCCACTTCTCCTTTTATATACAGCAAAAATCCTCTTCAAAATCTCGAAGGGGATTTTTGTCATTTTTTTTAAAAAAATCCATATAATTAACAGGATTTTTCACCCTCTTGGAAGAATATAACATTTAGTACATTTTTAGGGGGTTCAATCACATGCGTAAATCTCTAATCTTAACTATACTTTTAATCTTCAGCACTATCTTTACTGGCTGTCTTGGCAAACCAAATAGTACACCGCTTAACAATACTTTCGATGCTACTAAAAGCTTAATCTATGATGCTCCCTTAAACAATGGTAATGGTAACGTTTCTATCACTACGAATCAAAAAATTAAACAGTTAATTGCCATTCCTTATAATACAAGTTCATATAACAGTAGTGTTATCACTCAAATTTCCATAACTGATAATTTAGGAAATGAAGTTGAATATGAAAAACCACTAACATCCAGTCAATCTACATTATTAGCAAAACAATCAGCTTCTGGTCATAATATAATCACACAATATCAACAAAATTTGCTTCAAAATCTCAGCTCAACTTCTTCAAGCTCAAGAGAAAACCAAACTTTCAAACTTTCAAACTTAACAGCTGATCCTCCTGCCCCTATTGAAAAAAGTTTTTATATCTCAACCAATTTAGGTATGAATCCAGAAATTTTCAAATCAATCAAAGCTACCCGTGTGTATTCATCAGATAAATGTGCCATCTATTTAGAAAATGGCAGTACAGATATTAATTCTTTTCAAACAACTGCCACAAATTTAGGAAACTATTTTGATTCAACATATGAAAAAGAAACTAATATTTTCGGAGTCCCAAATCCAAATTTCGATGTTGATGACGAAAAAAGAATTTATATCCTTATTGCCAAATTGTCTAGTAATAATATACTAGGTTACTATAATCCCTTAGATGAGTCTCCACTTGTTAATTTCAATAACCCCGAAATCGAGAAATACTCAAATAAATGCGAAATGTTTTATATTAACTTTAATCGTATTTCTAATTTACCTATAATTAAAAACACACTAAACCATGAATTTCAACATCTAATTAATTTCAGCTACCGCCATACTCCAACAACTTTTTCTAATGTTTGGCTTAACGAAGGTCTCTCTATGATGGCAGAAGATTTAGCTGGCGATCCCAAATTAATCCAACCATATATAGATTCATATTTGCAACAAACTGATTACTTTTCTTTAACTACTTGGGATGGTTATGATGAAAACTATGGTGCCAGCTACCTTTTCATGCGTCATTTTACTGACTGTTATGGTCGCGATAGCCTAAAACAAATTATTACTTCAGATAAAACGCAAAACAATGAACTTTTAGGCTTTGGAGCTGGCAATTATACCTTCAATGATTTACTAATTAACTGGTTTACTGCAATGATTCTTAAAAACAAATATAATAACAAATTAATTAATGATAATTATTATAAAAATATTAATAAAAATTACATATACACCTCCACTCTCAATATTAGTAATAAAATATCTTTTACCACCAACCCTAACAATGATCCAAAAAATATACGTCTATTCAACACTTCCGGAGCTTTCATTGTTCCCCAAAATATTATTCAGACTAACAAGATTAATCTAACGATCCGCAGCAACTCTAGCAATATCAAATTACGTTTAATCGCAATTCCAGCTCTTTAATCTGTACAAAAATAGAAAAATTGTATATAATATACTCATCAAATAATTGATTAGGAGCAACAAATGCGCTATAAAATAATTTTTGCATTACTCATCTGCTGTTTATTACTGACCAGTATTACCTGGGCATGGTCATCCAGTATCTCTGGGAAAATATCATTAATCGGCAATGAACCACTTACCCATCTGATCTGCCAGCTGAAAACCGAACGTTATATGTTGGCTGGCGAATATCTTTCTGAATTAAAAAATCTTCAAGGAGCAACTGTTAAACTCTATGGAACCAAAACCAAAAAAAAATCTCCCTACGGAATGTTCATCTTCCAAGTAACAGAATATGATCTGCTTTATATTGGTGAAGGCAGCTCCAAGCTTAAACCCTTAATTGGTTTTTTAGAATTAAACGGTAAACAAATTCATTTCAAAACTCTTGAAAAAAGAACTTATTTAGTTAAAGGTTCTACTGCTGAACACCTCAAAGAATATGTAGGCATGAAACTTTGGCTCGCCGGAAAAACCAGCTGGAACTGGTGGAATAAATGGAGTATCACTCCCGAAGCTTTTAATATCATTAGTAAAAACTAAATCAGCGCCTGATCAGGCGCTTTTTCTTTAATATAATTTTCTATATATTTTCCAAAAGATCTTTTATTGTAAAATATATTGATCTTTTCACTCGATATAATGAAAGATCTTTACTAGAAAATATATACTTGCTCTTCGAACAAATACTTAATATAATATAGGTATGGATAATCAATCTTATCTAACAATCGAAAAACCAGCTACACTGGAGTTGACTATTGAACGCTCACGTTTTATTGGTCATTGTGAAAAAGTCACTACCGAAACTGCTGCTAAAGAATTTATTGCTCAAATTCGTACCCTCCATGCGCAAGCAACTCACAATTGCTATGCTTACCGCATTGGTGCTACTACTCCATTTGAATACTATCATGATCATGGCGAACCCAGCGGAACTGCTGGCAAACCAATTTTAGGCGGAATTCAACGTTTAGATTTAACTAATGTGGTGGTAGTCGTCACCCGTTATTTTGGAGGTAAAAAACTAGGGGTACGTGGTTTAATTGAGGCTTATGGACAGACTGCCACCTTAACACTTGAACAAGCAGGAACTGTTCTACATATTCCCAAATTATCAGCCACCCTAAACTGTAACTATTCCGAATATGATCATCTCCTATATCGTCTCAAACAGATTGAAGCCGAAATTATTGAGAGTATTTTTACTGACAAAATTACCCTGCAACTAACCCTTCCCAGCTTCAAAAAGCAGAATTTAGTAGAATTAATTGAAGAATTTCCCCAGATCAAAATAAAGATTTTCTAATATTTATGTATCAAAAGCGATGACATTTTCTGCTCTCTTCCATCAAAATAAAATTCCTGACTTGTTTCGCCATAATAATCACCTGCATTAACCTGCTCATCAAGGTTGGTATCAATCCAGCCGCGAATACGATAACGCCTTGCTGGTATATTGCTAAACTGATAACTGCCATCCGAATTCACTGTTAATCTTTCTACTACGGTTTGCAAATTAGCATCAATTAGTATTACTTTAGTTTTAGCAATTCCGATCGCTCCCAAAGCATTTACAATCCCCGAGCCAGTATGTAGATCTGCTCCAATCGTCCCAATGTCCAAGGCATTCTTAGTTAAATATTGTTTTACCAAACTAGGGGTATCTATCCCGACATTGTATAACAAAGCAGCAATTCCTGCCACATGTGGACTTGCCATCGAAGTTCCGCCGTAATATTCATACCCATTATTCGCTACAGTACTTAAAATACAGTCCCCCGGGGCTAAGAGATCTACTGCACGATTATCATTTCCCAGACTGGAAAAATCACAGCGTTGATTATTCTGATTACTTGCACCAACTGCCACTACATAGCTGAGTCGTGCCGGAAACTTGATCCTGCCACCCTCATTCCCATCATTTCCTACTGCTGCTACTAAAGTTACCCCTCGTTGATAAGCATCCAACAAAACATCCGCAATCAACTGATCGTCAAAGTCACTGCCCCAACTCATATTAATAACCTTGGCTCCGACCGTCACTGCATACTGAATTGCTTGGGCAATTGCCAGACTATCTGCACTAACTAACGCATGATTCTCATTATATCCAAAGATAGTAATGGGAATCAGCTCCACATTCCAAAGAACACCCGCAATCCCAGTATTATTATTAGCTGTTGCGGCAATAATTCCCGCCACATGTGATCCATGGGCAAAACTTGGATCCTCAGTCTCAAAAGTAAAAGGTTGCTGATGAAAGTAATCGTAACCCAAAGTAGTATTAAAATTTAAATCTTGATGTGCAAAAAAACAGCCATCAATTACTGCTACTTTTACTTTGGATTGATTGGGTACTAGCTCCCAAGCTAGTGGCATCCCAATTCGTTGCAGATTAGTCTGATAGATTTGAAAAAACGGATCATTGGGCTGATTACCAACGATAGTTGGTCTAACAAAAGAACGATTCTCACTCACGTATTTAATCTCAGGCAATTTTCTCAGTGTTAGTGCAAGATCATCCCAGACTACTTCTTGTGGTAAACTTACTTTATAAACATTTAATTCGGGTAACTCTTTTAAAATTTGCAAAGAAAAACTTTCCAGAATCTCGACTGCTTTAATTTTACTTATTCCATTATTAAAACGAACAATCATCTGATCACGGTAGACCTTGGGATCACCCATCATAATCTGCTGCAATGGTTGTATGGTTTGCATACGATTGCCTTGAAAATTTATTGCAGCTAGATTCTGCTGATCGATTACTACTTTACCTGTAATTCCAGTTTGCGTTGATTGTGCTGAACGCACGCTACAACCGGCTAAAGTAATCAGTGTCAAGTAACATAAGATCTTTCCAGCAAATAGACGCACTTAACTCACCCAGCTTTGCAAATTAATTTCTGTCGTTAGTAAAGATATCGGTAATTACAGGAAATTTATTTACCATTAAAATCATAATTGCTCCAAAAAATTACTCTAAAAAAATAAAAATATCTCTTGAAAAAACAGCAACGATATGATAGAATAAATCCTGCACGTGAGAGCAACGCCGAAGTGGCGGAATGGCAGACGCAGTAGACTCAAAATCTACCGTGGGCAACTACGTGCCGGTTCGAGTCCGGCCTTCGGCACTCATTAAAAGAAAAACCAGTCAAACGACTGGTTTTTTGTTTTTGTTATTCATTTTCGTTAACCCAATTTTCAACTTTCAACCCAGGTACACGTGCAAATTCCTTCACGTTATTAGTGACTACTACAATATCTCGTGCCATCGCTTGCGCTGCTATTTCTAAGTCATATGCTCCAATCGGAGTTCCCTGTTTTTCCAAACAAGCTCGAATCATTCCGAAACATTCGGCATCTCGATCATCGAATGGTAAAATTTCAAAAGATGAAAGAAAATTCTTTAAAGCAAGTCTATTTTTTTCTTGATTAAGACTTTTGGCTACTCCATACTCTAATTCAGCTACAGTTATTGCAGAAACCGCTATTGCTGATGGCTCACATGCTTCAAGTCTCTTTTGAACTATCGGATATTGCTTTTTTATCAAATAAATACAAATATTGGTATCAATCAAATACATTCTTCAGATCCCTCTCTGATTGAATTGGTTGCTTGCGACCATCTACCATAAAATCTTCAGTAAATTGTTCCAAACTGTTACGAAGAGTTTCCCATCGGTCGCGTACTGGAAAAAGAATTATCGCATTTCCGACCCGCTGAATTTTAACTTCTTGCTCCGCAAATTGGAATTCTTTCGGTAATCGTACAGCTTGACTATTTCCACTAATAAACACTCTTGTTGTTTGAATCATTACTATCACCTCAAATACAAGTATACACATTTGTATATACTTTGTCAAGTAATCTCCCTCATCTACAATATCAACTCTCATTTTCCTCTCACTGATTACCAAATATTTTTGGAAAGATCTAATTCATTTTATCTTCCCAAAATCCCCATTACGCTGGATGTTTTTACTCAATATAACGAAAGATCTTTACCTAAAAATATATAAATCAACAACATTTTAGTAAAAATTCGTCTGGAATCATTGACATTTTTTACTTTTTGTAAAATAATTAATCTGAATTTGTAATATAGTCTTATTTAGGTGGAGGAGTCAATCAAAATGGCAGCAAGCTTGATTAGTTTAGTTAATCTTACTAAAGATTATAATGGCACTGAAGCGATTAAAGATCTTAATCTACAGATTAAAAAGAATGAATTCTTAACCTTGCTTGGCCCCAGTGGTTGTGGTAAAACTACCACACTCCGCATCATTGGGGGTTTCGAGCAACCCACCACTGGCGAGGTATTTTTTGATGGCATCAATATCAACCAGCTTCCACCTTACAAACGTAAAGTAAATACCGTTTTTCAAAAATATGCCCTCTTTCCCCATATGAATGTCTATGAAAACATCGCCTTTGGTTTAAAAATCAAAAAACTCTCCAATTCATTGATTAATCAAAAAGTAGCTGCAATGCTTGAATTAGTTGCCCTCTCAGGATATGAGCAACGCACGATAACTTCTTTAAGTGGTGGTCAGCAGCAACGTGTGGCAATTGCCCGCGCTCTGGTGAACGAACCCGAAGTCTTACTTCTGGACGAGCCACTTGGTGCACTCGACCTACAGTTACGCAAAGAGATGCAGCTTGAATTAAAGGCAATGCAGCAACATCTGGGGATTACTTTTATCTTTATCACTCACGATCAGGAAGAAGCACTTACCATGTCTGACACTATTGTCGTAATGAATCGTGGTCTGATACAACAAGTTGGCACTCCTGAAGATATTTATAATGAGCCAACCAACGCCTTTGTCGCTAGTTTTATTGGCGAGAGCAATCTGGTAGAAGGTAGAATGCTAAGTGATTTTCAACTCGAACTCCTTGGCAAACAGCTACCTTGTGTTGATTCAGGATTCATACCAGATGAACTAGTTGATGTGGTGATTCGTCCTGAAGATCTCAAGATTGTCGAGGAGAATGAGGGTGTTTTTACTGGAAATATTAAATCAACCACCTTTAAAGGGGTTCATTACGAAATGATTGTCTCTGCTGGTGCACGCGATTGGATGGTCCACAGTACTCGTGCCCGTTCAGTGGGCATGAAGGTTGGTTTGCGAGTCGAAGCAAGCAACATTCATATCATGAGAAAAGCAGGTGTGGTATGAGAAAAAACTGGATTGTCTATCCCTATTTCGGCTGGATGATTGCTTTTACGCTCATTCCGCTTTCACTGCTAATCTTTTTCAGTCTCACCACTCAAACCAATCAAGGAATTAGCTTTTCTTTTGATAATTTTCAACGTTTTTTTGAACCGCTTTATTTGCAAGTACTATTTCGTTCCCTGCTGTGGGCAGGAATCAGCACTCTGTTTTGTTTAGTTTTGGGTTATCCGTCTGCCTTCATCCTTGCTAATCTCAAGCTTAAATATAAAAACACCCTAATTCTACTCTTAGTTTTACCAATGTGGATTAATTTTCTTTTACGCACCTATGCCTGGTTAACCTTACTCGAACGACGTGGACTAATCAATACACTTTTGGGGCACTTTGGCATCCAACCATTAAGCTTACTTTATAACGATTTTGCAGTTATTTTAGGAATGGTCTATAATTTTCTGCCCTTCATGATCCTGCCCATCTATACTGTACTGAGCAAGATTAATCAAAATTTACTCGAAGCTGCCGGTGACCTTGGCGCTAGCCCATGGCAATGCTTTTGTAAAGTCATCTTCCCGCTCAGTCTACCAGGGGTCAGCTCTGGAGTGACCATGGTTTTCATGCCTGCCGTCACTACCTTTGTCATCTCGCGTCTGTTAGGTGGTGGACAATACACTTTAATCGGAAACCTAGTTGAACAGCAATTTTTAACCGTGGGTGACTGGAATTTCGGCTCAGCAATCTCGATGGTGATGATCTTTATTATTCTCTTAGGGATGAGTTTTACTTCCCGCTATGAGAAAACTCAGGAAGGCGGGGGGCTATGGTGAAAAATTTCTTAAAAAAGAGCTATCTTTTCCTGATTTTTGCCTTTCTCTATGCCCCAATTATTGTCTTAATCATCTATTCTTTTAATAGTTCACGCTCACGCGGTTCCTGGGAAGGATTTACTCTCGATTGGTATCGTGCGATGTTTCGTGACCGCCAAATTTTAAGCTCACTCTACTACTCTTTAATCATCGGAGCACTCTCAGCACTAATTGCTACTATTATTGGTACTCTGGCAGCTTTCGGCATTCAACGCCTGAAACGCTTTTTACAAAATACCGTGATGAATCTTACCTATCTGCCAGTTCTGAATCCTGATATTGTAACTGGTATCTCTTTAATGCTCTTGTTTATCTTTTTTCATCTTAAATTAGGCTTTATGACACTGCTTTTATCGCACATTACTTTTAATATTCCTTATGTAATTCTTTCGGTATTACCACGCATTAAACAGCTCGATCCAAACCTCTACGAAGCCGCGCTTGATCTCGGGGCTACTCCTAGTCTTGCCTTTAAAAAAGTAATCTTTCCCGAGATCTTACCTGGAATCATCTCCGGACTACTGCTTGCTTTCACACTCTCGCTGGATGATTTCGTGATCAGCTTCTTCAATACTGGCTCGGGAGTTTCTACTCTCTCAATTACCATCTACAGTATGGCACGACGCGGGATCAATCCCAAGATCAATGCCCTTTCAACCCTGATGTTTCTTAGTGTACTAACCCTATTAATCATTGTGAATCTGATCATGGCTCGTGATGAGTCGAATAAAAAAAGGAGGCAGAATTTATCTTGAAAAAAATTCTCAGTTCAATCCTCTGCGCAGCCTTACTGGGCACACTACTGCTCTCAGGTTGCGACAAACCACTCCCCAAACTCACTGTTTATAACTGGGGTGACTACATTGATGAATCGGTCTTAAAAGAATTTGAAAAACAATACAAAATGAAAGTAATTTATGAAACATTTACCACCAATGAAGACATGTATGTCAAATTAAAATCAGGTGGCAGTAGCTATGACGTAATCATCCCTTCTGACTACATGATTAAACGACTAAGTGACGAAAAGATGCTCGCCAAACTTGATTTCAAAAACATTCCTAATTATCAATACATTGGCGCGGCATATCGTAATCTCGGCTACGATCCGCAAAATCAGTACTCAGTACCTTACATGTGGGGAACGGTGGGAATCCTCTATAACAAAAAGATGGTCAAAGAAAAACCAGAGAGCTGGGAGATTCTTTGGAACAAAAAGTACGCCAAGCAAATTCTAATGCTCGATAGCCAACGGGATAGCATCGGAATCGCCTTGAAAAAACTCGGTTACTCCTTAAACAGCAAGAATGAAACTGAACTAAATGCCGCCAAAGCCGCTCTCATTGAGCAAAAACCATTGGTACTTGCCTATGTGGTTGATGAAGTCAAAGACAAAATGATTGCTGGAGAAGCTGCGCTGGCAGTTGTCTGGTCAGGTGATGGAGTTTACTGCAGTCGCGAAAATCCTGATCTTGAATACATCATCCCCAAAGAAGGTACCAATCTCTGGTTCGATGCCATGGCGGTTCCAATTGGAACCACTAATAAAAAAGCCGCTGAACAGTTTATTAATTTCATGTGTGAGACCAAGATTGCTTACAAAAATGCTGATTACATTGGCTACGCCTCACCCCAGACCGAAGTGTTTAAAAAGCTCCCCAAATCCTTAACCGAGAATCGCGCCTTTTATCCCCAAGCTGAAGATTTGCAAAACAGCGAAGTCTTTACTGATCTCGGAAGCATGTTGAAGGTTTTTGACCGTATTTGGACAGAGATTAAAGCAAGTAAATAAGCTAAAACAATCCCCCAGGTGTCTAAAAATAGACCTTGGGGGATTGTTAATTATCAGATTATTAATTTATTTACATCAACTCTGCTGTACTTACAATTCTTGAAAATTTGGTTATAAATTCATCTTTGATACTTTCTATTTCTACATTTATATTAGTAGCATCTTTAACCAAAACAAAACGATTACCCATCTGATAACCATCAATAATTGTTGAAGGAATACAGTCAATAAAACTACAACCAATAACTACCACTTCACGACCTTTTAATTTCTCGAAATATTGAGAAAAATATTTATTTGTATAACATGATGATTTGTTTTTAATATAAACAATTTCCCCTTTTCTCGGTTCAAATCCATCTACAAATTTAGAGTATTCAGATTTAAGAGAAAAGGTTTCTCCATCTTGAATATGTTCAACATGAATAATCTCCCAATCATTTTCTCTTGCATAATCAAGCAGATTTTTAGCATTAATCAAGCTTTTTTCAATTCCATTAATATAAAATGGTCTTCCTTGGGTACTATATTCTTTTTGAATATCCACCAGTAATAAAATTTTCTTCATCTAGACTTACACCCTCCATTTTTTACTATTTTCGCTTTAAATATAGTTTATTTTTGCAATCATTTTTAAAAATTATTTCGACAGACAAGTATCTGTTACACTATAATTTGTAGCGTTTGCTTTCGTTTTGTTACGATTGTTTATTTATCGCTTCAATTTATAATTCGTCGCACAAAGCAATACTCAAAGCTACTTCATATAAAAATTTTAACAATCATTTGATATTTTGTAAATACCCTAAAATGGGGTAATTTTTCAAGGATAATTCTGACATTAATACAAAAATATCCTATAAAAATACAAATCATTCGTTGCATAAATACTGCACAACGAATGATTAACTTAATTCGATAATTAATTTTTTGTATTTAAAAGTTCTATTAAACTACTTACATTTAATTTTTGATAAATCTTTTTTCGATAAGTTCTTACTGTCTCAATACTTAAAGAAAGCATCACCGCAATCTCTTCTGTAGTAATCCTTTTCAGTAACAACCAACAAATTTCTTGCTCTCTTTCAGTAAGTTGTTGTTCTATTTCCAAAGGCAACATTCGAGAAATTGGTTCTTTTAATACTAATGGTTGTGGTAAAGCATTCGCAATTTCATGCTCAATTTCAGTAATAATACTTTTCAAAATCATTCGTGAAGGACCGAGTTCTTTTACTTTGGGTCGAGAAAGATCTAGATAACCAATAATCTCACCATCAGGCTTCTTAATTGGACCTGCTACACAGTATAAATCTTGAAAAATTTTGCAATAATGTTGCCTACCCTTAATTGTAACGTTACTACCAAGTTTTTTCGCTAATATAAAGGCATTGGTTCCACAACTTCGTTCACCAAAAAATATCCCGGGAATAATTCCAACTCTTTGGGTTAATTCTAGGCTTTTTTGGGTAGCAAGAATTTGCAACGCATTAAGCTCAGCATCTGATAGAATAAAAATATAATCATTCAAAGGATCCATTGCTAAAATTACTGCTACTAAACTCTCAACAATTTTAATCATTGACATATTCTCAACTAATTTTTCTTTTAGTTTTTTTGGAGAGAGATAAATTTGTGGCTTTTCAATCTTTACTGACATTGATAACCGTGAACATAGTTTATGCGATGCCTTAATTTCTTCACTGGTGCAGAGATCAGGATAATCACTAAACAATTCATTACTTTCACAAAGTTGTATCATAAAACTTCACTCTCCTAAAAAATCAATACTCTTAATCGCACTATATATTGAACTAAAAATACCAACCAATTCAATATATATAAATACAATAAATTTTAACATAAAATTCATTTAACTGTAAATAATAAATTAATAATTCAAAGACTCCGCCCTACTCATAGCACTATTATATATCAATTTTGATACAAAGCAAAACATTGCTGCTCAATAAACTTTTTTAAAAAATAATTCCTGTCAATCACTAAAGATTTATGAATCTTTTTTTACATTTTTCTCGCTACGATTGCTATTCGCCATAAAAACCTCTATAATAAAAAAGAATGGTTAAATCAGAAAAACAGGTTAAACTAATTGTGACACCAAATATAGTCTGTACCGACAAAACAAAATGCTATATCTTGTGCGTGAAATTCAATAAAATTTTTTCTTGAAAAAACCATCAAATATGCTTTTAAAAAGGAAGTAGTCATGCAAAATCTAGTCTTTAAAGAATTAAACATTTCAACAGAAATTCAAAAAGCAATTTCGGAAATGGGTTTTGAAGAAGCAACCCCCATTCAATCTCAAGCAATTCCACACATTTTAAAAGGACTTGATGTGATTGGACAAGCACAGACCGGCACTGGTAAAACTTGTGCTTTCGGAATTCCCGCCATCGATATGGTTCGCCCAGAATTCAAAAAAACCCAGGTTCTCGTGCTCTGTCCAACACGTGAGCTGGCAATTCAAACCGCTTCAGAGCTCAAAAATGTTGCCGTACACAAAAAAGGGCTTCATGTATTAGCAATTTATGGCGGACAACCAATCGAACGTCAAATCAGTGCTCTCAGACTTCATCCACAGATTATTATTGGTACTCCTGGGCGAATCATGGATCACATGGAACGTAATACTCTAAAATTATCTAATTTAAAGATGATTATCCTTGATGAAGCCGATGAAATGTTAAACATGGGTTTTCGTGAAGATATCGACAGTATTTTGGAGAAAGTACCTTCTGAACGACAAACCATCTTCTTCTCGGCCACTATGCCTAGAGAAA
>JBFYZC010000063.1:0-25594 GCA_041309705.1 Bacillota bacterium
ATAAAATAAGAGATTTTTATTGTAAAGGATTTGGTTATTTATTTTTTAAATGAGGTTAAAATAGGATTAATTGTGGAAGGAGTGGTATCGTGGAAAAGATTCGTGTGGGAGTGATTGGAATTGGACTCGCTTGGGAGAGACTGCATTTTCCTGCCTTTCAAGAATTGAATAATGAGTATCAGATTGTGGCGCTCTGTGATGTTGATCTAATGAAAGCGGAAAAATGGGGTCTTCGTCTAGGGCTTGATTTACAGAAAGATATCTTTACTGATTGTCAAGCGATGATTGAACGTGATGATATTCAAGTGGTTGATATTATGGTGCCGATTGCGAAGAATCATCTGGTAGCGGAGATGGTGGCGCGGTCTGGAAAAGCAGTAATTCTGGAAAAGCCAATGGGAGCAACGATTGATCAGGCAATAGGTACTTGTGAGTTGCCTAGTAAATATGGAATCAAATTAATGGTGGCTGAGAATTTTCGTTATAGCGAAGAGTTTGGTATACTGTATAATCTGATCAACACTAAAAAAATTGGTGAGGTTGTTTTCTTTATTAATCATAGCACCAGTTGTTTTCCGTGTGCGATGACCAAAAATACTTTTTCGGCTACTGAATGGCGTCAACATCCGGCTTATCCGGGCGGAGATATCTTAGATGCGGCAATTCATGATCTGGCAGGATTGCGTCATCTTTTTGGGGGAATTCAGTATTTACAAGCCTTTGGAGTGCCACAACGTGATGATTTCAGTCCGTATGCAGTAGTAACGGTGAATATGCATTTTTTGAACGGGATCATCGGAGAATATTCTTACTATTCTGCGGGTCGAGAAGTACAAAAGCCAGGAATTGGTTTGCGAATTTTTGGCACACAAGGGATGATTTATTTGGAGGATCCTGAGTGTGGTATAATTAATGTTTTCTATAATAATGGGCAGCATGAAATGATTGAATATCGTCCGATGCGCGGCTACTATAATGAGCTGTTAAATTTCTATCATGCTTTTAATGGTCGGGAGCAGATTGCGGTAACTCCTGAGGTGGAGATTGGGGATGTGCGGACGGTTTATGCCATTTTGCAGTCGATTAATGAGCAAGATGTGGTCAAGGTGGATAAAAAGTCTCAATACGCGATGCGATAAGGTATGAGATTTCTTTTGTGCCAAAAAATATCAGCGACGATAATTTTTGGCACAAAAATTAATTGCAGCGAACTCAAATTACTGTTTCACCCGTTTCACCAGTGCGGATTCGAATCCCTTCTTCAACTGGACTAATGAAGATCTTTCCATCTCCGATCTCGCCGGTCTGAGCGGCTTTGGTAATCGCTTTGATGGCTGAGCTGACTTGGGTGTCTTTGATAAAAAGTTCAATTTTAATCTTGGGGAGTAGATTGATGGTATATTCGGCACCACGGTAATGCTCAACGTGTCCTTTTTGTTGGCCATATCCTTTGATTTCGGTAAGACTGATTCCTTCGATTCCGATTTCGTGTAGGGAATTAATTACGTCACCGATACAATTGGGTCGAAGATATGCTTCGATCTTTTTCATACTTCATACCTCCTGAGATTTAATTAAGATAAATTTAATAGTGATAAACTATCAGCTGTTGTTTTTTTTAATTTTTAGATTTTTCAATCGTAATACTATTGGGAATAGTGGTATTGTTGGTTGTAATGGAGAGACTTGAACTGATTGAAAATTCTGGATAACAAACTGCTCCGTGTACTGGAACATCTAAACCGGTTAATTCTTCTTCTGCCGAAACTCTCATTCCGATAGTTCGATCAAGTAGTTTGAAGAGTAAATATGAGAGTGAGAAGATAACGATGATTAAGGTAAGTGCTCCGATTAACTGTGCGCCTAATTGACCAAAACCTCCACCAAAGAAGAGACCTTTCACATTTCCGTAAGTTCCGTCTGCAAATAGACCAAGTGCGATTGTGCCCCACAGACCATTAACTCCGTGCACAGAAACTGCTCCGACTGGATCGTCAATCTTCAAACGGTTTTCGACAAAGTAAACTGAGTAACAAACGAGAATGCCAGCAATTCCTCCGATTAGTACGGCTGCCCAAGTTGGAACGTAAGCGCAAGGAGCGGTGATGGCTACTAAACCGGCTAAAATTCCGTTACATGACATACTGGTATCTGGTTTCCCGGAAGAAAAACACATATAAATCATTGCTGCCATTCCGCCAACACAACCAGCGAGCAGAGTGTTTACGGCAACTACTGTAAAACGAAGATCGGTTGCCGCAAATGTACTACCACAGTTGAAGCCAAACCAGCAGAAGATGAGGAGCATTGTCCCGAGAACACCCATTCCAAGGTCATGACCTGGGATGGCGACTGGCTTTCCTTTGATATATTTTCCGATACGCGGGCCTAGAACGATTGCGGAAGCCAATGCCATTGTACCACCAACTGCGTGAACAGCACTAGAACCGGCGAAATCTTTGAACCCTTGACCTAAACCAATTTGCCCAAGTTGTGATAACCAGCCGCCGCCCCACACCCAGTTGCCAAAGAGGGGATAAATGAAAGCGCCAGCGATGAAAGTATAAACTAGATAAGTGCTGAATTTGATTCGTTCTGCCATTGCACCACTGGGGATTGTTAGCGCGGTGTCCAAAAAGCCTACCTGGAAGAAGAAAAGCAGGAAGATGCTAACATCGTAGACGCTGTTGCCGAGACCAAATCCTTTTGCTCCCAAAAGACCCCATGAATGACCGAACATTTTGATGGTTAAGAGTTTGTCGAGTGAACCGAACATTCCGCCGACTCCGCCAAACATTAAGCCGAAGCCGATGAAATAGAAGGCTAAACCGCCGACTGCCCAGACCATGAGATTCATCATCATGGTATTGTTGGCGTGGCGCGCACGAGTGAAACCTGTTTCGACCATTGCAAATCCGGTCATCATAAAAATTACCATTGCGCCGCAGATGAGTACCCAAATATAATTAACTGCGCTGTTGGGATCTTGCTTTAAGGTGGCGCTACCATTAGGATCGTTAGCCGCGAAAGCGGTTGAAGTAATTAATAAAACTAAAATTAGTGATATTAATAACCAGCTGCCAATGTGTCTGTTGTTGAAATAGTTTGACATGAAAGACCACTCCTTTTAAGAAAGTTATTGATGCAAAAAACTAGCTTACGAGCACCTCCTGTTATATTGATGTAAGTTTTATGAAAATATATTAACATGAATATGACAAAAGGTCAAGTTTTTTAACGTTGATACACTGTATACAAGTGATTTTATAACTCAAATATTACATCAAATTGAGTCTAGTGGTCGATAATAAAAAATGGTTACTTCAGTGACGAAGTAACCATTAATGATATTATAAATTTTGTTAATTTATTCTATATTTTAGGCTCAACACCCCATTGGAGTTGATTGTTGAGATGGGCAGTTACTTTCTCCCATTCGACAAAGGTTTTGGCAGTAGCATTATAGGAATAGTCATTGTTCTGCTGGTAATTCACCCAATTGGTTTTACCAAAGCGTGCTTGTAAATCGATACTTTTACCAGGAGCAAGTGTACCTGTACCATTGATAAAACCGATTTCCATGTAATAATCTGCCCCTGCTTTTGGAGTGGCTAGAGGAACGAATTTAGAGGTTATATATTTTGAATCGATACTACAATAATCGCAATAGAAGACCTGGCTTTCGTTACTATCAATTGTATAGTAGTAACGTAAAACGAGTTCGGCAAGGTTGATTGGTTGATTACTCGTATTGATAATTCTAAAGTAAGGATTAATATTTTTGCATGAATCATCAATTACATTATTATACATGAGAACTTTAATCTGATCTTTGGCAGGTGGTTGAGGTGGATCATTGGGAACGCGTACCTTAATTTTGATTGGTGCTGAATTGCCTACAATTCCTAGCGCATCAGTAGCTTTAACACTCAGGGTAAACTCTTCCAAAGTTCCGGCTGCATTGTTATAGCCAGTAGGATACCATGTAAATGAGTATGGACTGGTAAGATCTTCACTGGCTTTAACTTGATTAGCAAAGAGCTCTGCTTTTTGAATTGCGCCATTATTCGAGGTGGCCGTAAGATTAATGGTAATTGGATGTGTGGCGTCAACTATTTCAAACTGTTGATTGTTGAGTGGAGCAGTAATCTGAACTTTAGGTGCTTCAAGTACAGTTGGTTCTAGACCGAATACTTTAACTCCATTAAAATAGACTGGAATGAATTTGCTAACTTCATTTAATTTACTGATTCCTTGACGACTCCAATCATTGGTAGGATCCCAATGACTCTTAAATTCTGCATCTTGTTTGGCAACCAGTGCAAATTGAAATTCCCGATCGCCATAGATTGGATAACCTGACCAATCAAAATCAATGTAGTAAGTGCCACAATCATCCCAAGCTAGTGGCCCGGTACATTTAACTGCCCCGCCATAGCTGGTTTTCTGTTCGTCATACATAATTTGAAATTCAAGATCTTTGATGCTTTGACCGGCATTGAGCATCTCTTTAATATTAAAGAAGTAACGACAACTCATGCCTGATTCATTACGTGGCGGATGGATAGATTCATTGTGGAGGGTCAGGGTGATCTGAGTACGTTCACCACTCTCTTGTTCTAAACGTGCTTCCATATAATATTGATCGATTTTTTGCTCTTTTGGCGGGAAATTTGCGAGT
Organism: Bacillota bacterium; assembly: GCA_041309705.1. GTDB lineage: Bacteria > Bacillota > UBA4882 > UBA8346 > UBA8346 > JBFYZC01. Next base: position 4,682 of record JBFYZC010000063.1, read on the forward strand.
GGTTTTTGACCACGACCATAAAGCAGATAGTGACCAGCGAGTGCTCCGACGAAAGAAGCATTATAATCAATGGCGACCTCGTTATAGACATAATCCCAGGTAACATCTTTGTGAACATCACTGCCATCAGGACCGCCTACCAAAGCACCCCAAAGTACATGACGATGATTTTCGGGAACCATCATGCTATTGGTTTTTGAACCATGTGCAGCACGATGATGTGGATGCATCGCACTTTTTTCACCATAGCCAACTTCGTAGGAGTAGCCCATTGGATTGTCACCTAAGAGATAGTCGATCTGACTTTTTGCCCAATCAGCAATATCCATCCGTTCGGGATGATATTTTTGATAGACTAAACAACAAAGTTGTGCTGCGGTATTATAACGTGCCGAACCCCAAGTGTTAATCATGGCATAACCGGCTTTAGTTGGTTTAATGTAACTGACATCAGCCGGATCATCGTGAGGTACTTTGCCACCACTCCAGTATTCGAGATTCCAGCGTGAGAAATAATCAAAGTTTTTGTACATTTTATTTTCAGGGAATTGACTGGTAGGGAAGAGTCTTGCTAATTCAGTAAAAACGCCACCCCAGACGGTATCCCAGCAATGTACCCAGATATTCTGCCAAGTATTTTCAGTAGTGGAGATGATTTTTTTCATATAACCAGTATAGATGCCATTAGCATCAACTGAGTCAATCTGATGAATGTAGTTCATATTGCCAGTAGCTACATAGAGCCATACTGCTGCCCAAGCAAGGTCATCATCTTCATAACTGGAGCCATAGAAGCCATCGCCATTGCCCAGACCAGGGTTTTTGCGTGCAAATTCATAAAGTGCTTTGGCGGTGGTCAGACATTTTTGGGCATAAGTTGCATCAATCTCACGATAATTTAGATACATCAGCGCTAAACCAGCAGCGGCGGAAGCAGTCTGGTCGGCAGCAGGACTGCCAGTGGTCGCAAAGTCAGCAGGACGAGGACATTTATGAGGATCTTGCAGCTCTGGTGCTCCCCAATAAGTATGATCAGTACCACCTTCACCTACCATGTAACAGAAAGCTAATAATTCACCTGATGGAGAAAGGAAGCTGCAACGGAGATAACAATCAGAGAACCATTTTAAGATTTCTAACATGTGCTCTTCTTGACCAGTTTCTTGGAAAGCTTCACGAAAATGATAAAAACCCCAGCCTAAAGTGGAGAAGGAATATGATTGCGGCATACCAAACCGTACATGGTCACCAGCATCATGAAAACCACCACTTAGATCCATGAAGCCATCACCATCGGGATCGAAAATTTTGGGGTACTGAACGAGTAATGTCTGCGGAATGGTGGTGTTAGTCAATGGAACTTTAGTATCTTCAGTATGACAATCGCCACGCCATTCCAGACGACCTCCGGTAATCCCCGGGCCACATTTTTCGGCGTCGTAAAAGTAAATTGATTTTTGCAGAGCTTCGGCATAGTTGTGTTGGGTGGGGGTCTCTGCCCAGAGAGTAGAACTACTGCCAACAATAGTCAAAACCAGACTGAGCATTAACAGAATACCTACATACATACGATGTGATTTTTGCATTTAACTACCTCCTTAAGGAAATTGGTTTAATCCTTAATATTTAAGGATGCTTTATGGTAAGTTAATACCATTAGAGCCAAGTGGAATCTGGTGATCCAGACCAATAAACTTTCCTTGAGCATTCTGCCAAAGCAGCGGACGGACGAGCTCATATTTTTTAAGATCGATTGTCTTCCAATCATCCAGCAGAATTCCTCCTGTATCACCAGAATTTGGATTAATACACCAAAAGAAGAAATGTAACTGATTTTCCTTGATAAAGCTGGCTAGAGAACGCATCCATTGCTCGTTGTCGGCACCATCAAGTTTTCCGCCCCATTCACCAATTAAAATGGGTGCGATGTTTTGTTCGTGGATATAGAACCAATTTGGACGCCAGACATCTCTAGTTAAAGTATCCTTATTAAAACCAGGATAGAACCATGGTTGAGGATAAACACTTGCGCCATAATCGTGTGGTGAATAGACTAATTGATTTGGGACATTAAACTGTACTGGATCTTTGGCAACACCACGTAGACAACCGCCCCACCAATTAGAATAGTAGTGGTTCTTATCAGGATCACTATAAGTATAGCCTTCTTTTGGGTAGATTTCGTTGCCTTCAACGAAGATTAATAAGTGTGGATTGATTTTTAAGATTAAGTTACCCACCTTTTCGGCCTCGTATTTCCAGTTATTATCATCAGTGGAATTATCCCATTTTGCACCTAATTCTTGGTAAGTTTTTCCGTGAGGTTCGTTGAAAAGATCCATTCCAACTAAGGTGTCATCATTTTTATAACGCTCGGTAAGCCACGTCCAACAAGCTTCGAAATCTGCAGTAGTGTATTGGCTAGCCCACCAGGTAGCAGATTGAGAATGATTGTGAATCCGATGCATATCAAAGACTACCTTAAGCCCGATTTTTTTGCAGTAAGCAATGGAGGTGTCGAGGATGTATAGAGAATCTTTATCAACTAGTTTTGGATTAGCATAATAGTTGATTGTAGTGGGAAAGACCTTGCGATTTTGACGCCATTCATTAACTAATTGAACACAGAGCGGAATGCGCATCACGTTGAAGCCTAGATTGGCAATATTATCTAAGACATCTTCCATTCGAGCTGACCAGAGACCATGATAGCAAGCGTTAGAAGTCTCAAAACCAAACCAGGCAATCCCAGTAATTTGTACGGGTTGATTCTTCTCATCGAAAATTTGATTGCCATTTACATGAAGATAGTCGTTGTTGTTAATAGGGACAATTGGAGTTGGTGCTGGTGAAGGACGAGCTCCATTTGGCTCAGTACCCCAAATAAGATCGTTATCTAGATAAGCAGTCACCTTTGACCATTCAATATAGTTGGTGGCAGTAGGATTAAAGGAGTAATCATTAGTTTGGTGATATTTAGTCCAATCGTTTTTAGTAATTCTAGTTTGAATTTCAATGCTTTGACCTGGACTTAAATTACCAGCCATCTCTTTGAAACTAATCTCGATATAATAATCAGTATCTAAAAATGGATTGGTAAGTGGGTTTAGGGTTCCAATGACATTGCTGCTGCCGACAGTTGACCAGTCGCAGTTGAAACTTTGGGGCAAAGGTTCGCTATCAATTGTGTAGTAGTAGCGAAGTTTGATTATTTTTAAAGCTAAACTAGTTTCGCCAGTATTTACGAGCTTGAAACGTGGTGCCAGATTAGTACAGACATCAGCAGTTTCGCTATTATACATTTCGACGCGAAGAGACTCTCCGGGATTTGCTCCATTGACATCGATCGACACCAATGCACAAAAACACAAAATCAAGCTTAGACAGAAGAAAATTCTTTTTGACATTTTAATTCCTCCTTAAAAGTTGATTTGACTTCTAAGTAGTAGTCTGTCATCCCTCCTTTTCGTATATATTTTCCAAAAGATCTATTTCATTTTATCTTCGCAAAAAATCCCTAGTACACTGGATATTTTCACTCGATATAATGAAAGATCTTTACCAGAAAATATATAGATTAGATATATATTCAGTTAAAAAATAAACTAGTTTAACATATTTTCTTGCAGGTATATAAATAAGTGATGAATAGTTAGGCGTGCTAAGTGGGAATATTAACAACGAAGAGAAACAATATGTAAAGGATGAGTGAGCATGAAAAATAGGTTTTGGATTCCATTATTTTTATTAATAGCAGTAATCGCAGTTGGTTGGGGTATTCTGCAATATCAGGGACGTCGTCAATGGGAGATTAATGCGGAAAATCAGTATCAGCGAGCTTTCCAAGAGTTAACTGGTCATGTCAATAATATGGAAACCAGTTTATCAAAATCAGTGGTTGCTGCATCTTTCCCACAAACAGTCCAGTTATTAACTGGAATCTGGCGCGAAGCAAATGCGGCACAAGAAAATTTAGGGCAACTTCCTTTAACCTCAGTCGAACTCTCAAGTACAAAGATGTTTTTGGCGAATGTGAGTGCTTTTAGTCTCGCCACGGCACAGAATCGTCTGGTAAAAGGAGTGGCTCTCAATGAGACTGAATGGAAGACTTTGAAAAAATTTCAAGCACAAGCGCGAATGATGGCGCAAAAAATGAATGCATTACGTAATGATTTTTCTACTACACCAGAGAAGTGGTTAAAAGTAGATGAAATGACCGCTTTGAGTGCTACTGGAATGGCAAATCGTCAAATTAATACTAATAAGGTTACCAAAGCTTTTATTATGTTGGAAGATGGTCTGCGACGTGCTCCGGATATTCAGTTTGAAGGAAATAATCTTAACTTTGTGCCAAAAGCAACAGGTGTGACAGGAACAAAAATTATTAAGCAAGAAGCAGTCAAACGAGCAAGGAATTTTTTAGCACCACAAACTCAAGATGTTTCTTTTGTTTATGAACGTGTGATTGGTGGTAATTTACCTAGTTATATGATACGTGCTAATCAAAAGCAGAATCAGGCACTTAATTGGCAGTTTAGCATCAGTCAAAAAGGTGGACATGTTATGTGGATGCTAAATAATCGCCAAGTAAAGAAATCTACTTTAAACCTAAGTCAAACACAGAAAGTGGCAAATGACTTTTTGAAGCGGAACGGTTATTTGGGAATGCGTTGTGTGGCTCGTGAAAGCTATGAGAATGCTGCCACGCTCTCGTTTTGTCCGATGCGTTATAATGTTTTGCGTTATCCTGAATTGCTCAAGGTTCAAGTGGCAAGGGATAATGGCGAGATTATTGGATTTGATGCGACAGCTTTTTTAACTTTCTATAACCCAAAAGAACCTAAACAAGTGAATCCTAATATTTCAGAAGCTAGAGTCCGACAGTTGATTAATCCACATCTAGCAGTGAATCGAATTCAAAAAGCTCAGGTTTTAGATGAGATGTATAATAAAGTTCTCTGTTATGAAGTTGATGGTGTTCAAGGTGGTAATCGCTACTTGATTTACTATAATGCTAATAATGGGCGTGAGGAGAAAATTCGGCAAATAGATAGTAATGGTAATGAAGTTATGTAAAATTTTTATGATGATCCCCGTGTAAGCGGGGATTTTTTAGTTTCCCATCATCCAAAAACTTTTATAACCTAAGAAAATAGTGACTAAGAGAAAAAAGCAAGCTAAAATTAACTTTGCTATTCCAAGATTTTTTTCGATGATTTTCTTGATTCCATGTGAGGTACTGCTGGAATAGATGAGTAATAAAATTACGATTAAGGGAAGAATGAAGCATAAATTATAGATTAATAGATAGAAAAATCCAGTGGTATCGGTATTTGAAGTACTGATAATATAGACAATAGTTGGTAAATACACTTGTCCGGTACAGAAAAACTCAAGTCCAGAAATTAAAACTCCAGTGAAGAAACCATAAATAGGTAATGCTTGTAAAAAGTATTGACTTCGAATCACTTTGTGAATTTGAAGCTTGATCTGCTTTGGTAATTGAAGTGTTACCGCACCGAAATTTCCCTTTTGAATCAGATAATAATCGCGAAAACTTAAGATGCAGAAGGTTAAAGTGATTAGAGTGAATAATGGGTAGGTAATTCTAAGGAAGAATGGCAGATAACTGAAGGTCGTTAACATTTTTAACAATCCTACCCCGATTAAGGTATAAGTGAGAAAAGTACCAATAATAAAGCTAACTCCAATTGAGAGAATCGTACTACTTTTACCATGCAAGAAGAATAAAAAGGATAAGAAAAAGAGTAGTGTGGTAATTGAACAGGGATTAATACCATCAACTAAGCCACCAACAGCAACAGTGAAGATAGTAAAAGAGGTAAATAGTTGCTGGAATTTTGTAGAAATAGTGTAAGAATTGTTTTTTTTCAAAAGAGAAATGATCTTGCGATTGTCTGAACTTTCTGTTAGAATCTGATTTAGCCTAGTGGCAGTAAGGTTTTTTTGTCCATAAAAAGCAGTGTTGCCAATGAAAATTTTTGGTACAATGCCATAGTAACTTTCATCTACTTGATATGCTTCGTCGAAGGCAGCTAGTAAATGTTGATTTTTGACTGAGGTGACCTGTTTTTTAATAACGATCGCTTGATCTTTAATGACTTTATTGAGAATCTGTTCCATTCTGATGCAACTAGGACATCCTGGAACTTTGAAGAGGACAATTAATGTCTTCTCTGCGGCAGAGATATAGGGGGAAATAAGGAGAACTAAAGAGAAGGTTAACATAGTTAAGAAGGTGTGAAAAGAGTATCTTTTCATTTCATCCTCCATAAATGTTAAATTTTTGTTTTATATTTGTAAATTATCTTATATTAAATATACTTTAAATATCCATAGTAGTCAAGAATAAAATATAATTTATTGATTTTGTATTAACAAGAAATAAAGAGCTGTTAGGAGCGTTTTTTTATTATACATGTAGATTAATATTTAGTTCAGAAGGATTGCCAAAGGGTTGATTTATTGGTATAATATTAATTAGAACAGACGTTTGTAAAAGATGTAAATACTTTTTAATTGTAAAGTATATAGATATTTTCCGGAAAATCTAATTCATTTTACCTTCGTGAAAAATCCTTAGTACTAGCTATACTTTCCAAAAGATCTAATTCATTTTATCTTCGCAAAAAATCCTTAGTACTCTGGATATTTTCACTCTATAAAATAAGAGATCTTTATTAAAAAGTATATTGATCTTTTCACTCGGTAAAATAAAAGATCTTTATCGGAAAATATATAGAAGGTGTTAATAGATGGATCTACAAGAGAAATTAGGGATTTTGGCAGCAGCGGCAAAATATGATGTCTCCTGTGCTTCTAGTGGCAGTCAACGTAAGAATCAAGGAGGATTGGGAGATACCTCTGATAGTAAAATAGGTATCTGTCACAGTTGGACTTCTGATGGACGCTGCGTCTCATTATTAAAAGTACTTTTTTCTAATTATTGTAGTCATGATTGTGTCTATTGTATTAATCGACGGAGTAATGATTTGCCACGGGCAACTTTTACGATTGATGAATTAGTTCAACTAACCATTGGTTTTTACCGCAGAAATTATATCGAAGGACTTTTTTTAAGCTCAGGAGTCTTAGGGACACCGGATCAGACCATGGAGCAGCTCAATCAAGTGGTGAAGCGCTTGCGTACTGAAGAAAATTTTCATGGGTACATTCATCTTAAGGTGATCCCTGGTACTAGCTCCGAATTAATTAAAGAAGCTGGTAGTTATGTAGATCGTTTGAGTGTGAATATCGAATTACCTTCGGAGCAAGGTTTAAAACTATTAGCACCTGATAAAAAGCGCGATCATATCTTGAAGCCAATGGCGTTTATTCATGAAGAAACTACTGCACTAACACTGGAGAAACCCGGCGTTGTGCGAGCACCAGTTTTTGCTCCGGCAGGTCAGAGTACCCAGTTAATTGTTGGAGCTACTCGAGAAAGTGATCTGCAGATCTTGCATTTAACTGAAAAACTTTATCAACGGGTTAGCATGCGTCGGGTTTATTACTCGGCTTATGTTCCCGTGGTAAGCAATCCTTTATTACCTACCTTAAGTACGCCACCTTTAAAACGTGAAAACCGTCTTTATCAAGCAGATTGGCTCTTGCGTTTTTATGGCTTTAATGCGGAGGAGATCTTAGATACTGAGCAGCCATTTTTAGATTCAGAATTAGATCCCAAGACAGGATGGGCGTTGCGTAATCTACATCTGTTTCCTGTAGAAATAAATCGTGCTGCGAAACGAACCTTGTTACGTGTGCCAGGAATTGGACTTAAAGCTGCTGAACGAATTTTAGCTGCACGACGTTTTGGTCAGTTGGATTTTGAGGCGCTCAAAAAGATGGGGGTAGTACTGAAACGGGCGAGATACTTTATTACCTGCCAAGGAAAGAGTTTGGAAAAAACACTTTATGCAGAGAGTTTGCGAGAAAAATTAATAGAGAAAACACCGTTAGCTCAAAAAGATCAAACAGTACAGTTAGCACTGTTTGCACCAGAAGAATTAAGTAATTTAGTACAGAAAGAGATTAAAGATGATTTGCTACTTATATGATGGCAGTTTTTGGGGCTTATTAACTGCTTTGGCAGTAGCTTTGAATAATTTTTCAGAAGAAAATCGAATTTTGGTGAGTGATGATTTTTTTCCGGATTTGTTTACAGAAACGATCGATGTTATCACAGAAGTTAATGTTTCTGAAAAATTTCTTCTAGAATTTAAAAATTATCTCAATGAACAACAAATGCTGGATATTTATTATATTTTTTTGGCAAATGAACCTAGAAAAGAGACATTGCTGTTGCAATATTTATATTTAGTGAAAGTAAGCAAAGGGGCAATTGCTAAAAATAATGCCAACAATTTGGTTTTGCAACTGAATCGTTTAAGTAATCAAGTTGCTCATGAAGTGCTGCGTTATCAAGGTTTAGTGCGATTTCGCAAGTTGAATGAGGGGATTTTTTATGCACCAATCAAACCAAAACATAATATAGTTGAGCTTTTAGCGCCACATTTTGTGCGTCGGTTTGCTGATCAGCCGTTTGTGATTCAAGACATAGAACGACGGACGGGAATTTATTATGATCTGAACAAATGTAGATATTTAAGTTTTTTAGAATTAAATGAAAAATTATTAATGTCAAGTCTTAATTTGGAGTCAGCAGATGAAATTTTTGCTAAAGAAGAAGTATTATATCAACAACTCTGGCGTGAATATTTTCGTAAAGCTAGCATTTCTGAACGAAAAAATTTAAAATTGCAAAGACAGCATCTTCCGAAGAAATATCGTGATCACTTAGTGGAAAGTTTTGAAGAATAATTTTCTGATTAATCCACAATTTTTTTGAGTTATCCACAGTTTGTGAAGAAGAAAGCTTTTAGTTATCAGCAAAACTCGTTTAACTGTGTTTTTCTTTTAAAAATAAATTTTTTTCTCTAAAAACAAAGTTTTTAACTGTTGATAAACTTGTGGATAACTTTTTGTCTGTTTTAAAGAGATAATGTATTATTCAAGCAAAAGACCATGACACCCTTTAAGTCGTTATTTCATATGATGAATTGAAGTAAGCGATGAGATAATGACTGATTAATAGGGGGTGACTGGAATGAATCTTGATGTTGTAAGTGATCTTTTGGTAGTAACATTACCAATTATTACTGCGGGAGCGACTTATGCTTTAGGTGCTTTTGGTATTTACTTAACTAATAAATATCGTAATAATAAATTAATGCAAGCAGTGGCATTATTAGATCAAGTAGTAATTGAAGTGGTGAAAGAGCTTAATCAAACATTAGTATCAGAATTAAAAAAGGCTAAAGCGGATGGGAAATTGACCCCAGATGAGGTGGCACAGATTCGTAGTAAAGCAGTAGAAATGGTAATTAGTAGATTGGGAAGTGGAATTGTGGAGATTTTGCTTAAATATTTTGGTAGCTTAACCGAATTAGTAGTTACTAAGATCGAGGCTGCGGTTTATGATTTGAAAACTAAGTAGTAAAAAATTAAGAAATTAATTGTATTACATAAAGGAGGTTGCCCTCCTTGTTTTTTTTATGTTATACTTAAACAAAGATTGTAGTATAGAAAGGAACGAGAAAAGTGAAAGTGTTAATTAAAGAGACTTTAGCACCACGAATTATGAAATTAATAATCGAAGCTCCGATGATTGCAACAAAAGCAGAACCTGGTCATTTTGTAGTAGTGCGGTTGCATGAAAAAGCGGAACGAATTCCACTAACAATTGCGGACTTTGATCGTAATCAAGGAACAATTACCTTAATTGTTCAAGAAGTAGGTAAAAGTACTGCCTTAATTAATGCTATGCAACCAGGTGATACTTTTATTGATATTCTGGGACCACTAGGAACTCCATATCCGATTACCAAATTAGGAACAGTGGTGGGAGTAGCAGGGGGCTTGGGTGCAGCACCACTTTATCCTAAGTTAAAAGCCTTAGCAGCCGCAGGTAATAGAGTAATTACAATTATTGGCGCACAACGTCAAGAACTCTTAATTATGTTGGATGAGTTAAAAGCAGTGAGTGATGAGTTAATTATTACTACAGATGATGGAAGCTGTGGTGAACATGGTTTAGTTACAGCTCCATTACGTCGTATTCTGGAAAATCAGCAGATCGATGAGGTAATTGCGATTGGTCCAGTACCAATGATGGATGCATGCTGTCAGGTGACTAGGGAATTTCAAACCAAAACGATTGTCAGTTTAAATGCAGTGATGGTTGATGGTACTGGAATGTGTGGGGGCTGTCGCGTTACCGTCGGAGGCGAGAGTAAGTTCTGTTGTGTGGACGGACCATCTTTTGATGGTTTGGCAGTAGACTTTACAGAGCTAAGACAACGGCAACGTTATTATGGTTCGCAAGAAAAAGCAGCCTATCAGGCACATCAACATGAGAGTGGGGGGTGTGGCTGTTGCGAGAAGTAATGCCAAAACAAGCTCCAGAAGTAAGAAGGAGTAATTTTGAAGAAGTAGCTTTGGGATATACTTTAGAACAAGCAAAAGCTGAGGCGGAACGTTGTCTGAACTGTAAAAAAGCTTTCTGTCGTCAAGGATGTCCAGTAGAAATTGATATACCTGGATTTATTACCAAGATTAAAGAGAATGATTTGACAGGTGCGTTATTAAAAATTAAAGAGAAAAATAGTCTGCCTGCAATCTGTGGTCGGGTCTGTCCTCAAGAAAGTCAGTGTGAAAGTCAGTGTATTTTAGGAAAAAAGGGTGAACCAGTAGCAATTGGGGCTTTAGAGCGCTTTGTTGCAGATCAGGAAGAACAGCTTCATTTGGGTGAGAGTTGTCCGAATACTAAAGTTGAGGGTAAAGCCGCGATCATTGGAGCTGGACCAGCAGGACTAACTGCTGCGGCAGATCTTGCTTTGCAGGGGATGGAGGTAACGATCTTTGAATCATTACATGCCGCAGGTGGTGTTTTGCAATATGGAATTCCACAATTTCGTCTGCCAAAGGAGATTGTTGATCGGGAAGTTGCTTATATTAAAAAACTAGGAGTCAAGATTGAGACCAGTATGTTAGTGGGTCAGGTAGTGACGATTGAAGAACTTTTCGCTCAAGGGTATCAAACAATCTTTATCAGCACTGGGGCTGGTCTACCATATTTTTTAAATATTCCAGGTGAGAATCTGAATGGAGTCTACTCGGCGAATGAATTTTTGACTAGGGTTAATCTGATGAAGGCGTATCGTTTTCCAGAGTATGACACACCAGTCCGACTTGGTTCAAAGGTAGCAGTTATTGGTGGTGGTAATGTTGCCATGGATGCAGCGCGTACCTCATTACGTCTCGGAGCAGAGGAAGTTTATATTGTTTATCGTCGTTCCAAGGATGAGTTACCAGCGCGTTATGAAGAGATTGAGAATGCTGAAGAAGAAGGAGTTATCTTTAAATTATTAACTAATCCTACCCGTATTATTGGGAATGAACAAGGTGAAGTAGTGGCTTTGGAATGTTTACAGATGCAACTGGGTGAGCCTGATAGTAGTGGGAGGAGACGACCAGTAGAGATTCCTGATTCTGAGTTTCAATTTTCAGTAGATAATGTAATTGTAGCAATTGGACAAGGTCCAAATCCGGTTTTGTTACGTAACTCAAGTGGACTTACCTTAAATAAAAAAGGCTATATTCAGGTTGATCCAGAAACTTTGGCAACCAGTATTCCCGGAGTATATGCTGGAGGAGATATTGTGACAGGAGCTGCAACAGTAATTGCTGCTATGGGGGCTGGTAAGCAAGCGGCACGTCAGATGATCGCGTATTGTGAAACCTTAAAGAGTAAATAGAATTAAAGTTGATCTTGAATTCTTAAACCCGTCTCAGGACGGGTTTTTTCTTGCGCTAGGTTCATTTTTGAATCAAATTAGCGCTTTATTATTTTTTGCTTTTAATATATAATATAGAACATGTTGAAAACATTTTAGCTATATGCTTTCAAAAGGCTTGATTTGTTTGATCTTTACCCTGATATTTGGTGCATTAAATATTTTTGTTGAATATGACGAAAAAGTAATAACTATGATCTGAAACTTTTTGAAATCAAATTATTCTTATGGTAACTATTAAGGGGGATTTTTGAAATATATCTGTAAAAAATCTGTTAAATTTATAATTCGTGATACATATGCAGAACGGGTTGCTTTTTGGTGCAACATATATACTTCGAAATTACAAATTGTTTTACTGAAAGGAATGAAGTGATGCTTTTGAAATACTTGAAAAAATTGTTAATTAGTGGAGTAATTTTAATTGTATGGTTTTTAGCAAGTCACCATCCCAAAATGAACCCATTATTTTTACCAAAACCAGAAATTGTCTGGTCGGATTTAGTAACTCTCACTCAAAATGGCATGTTACAGCAAGGGATGCTTGCTTCTTTTGGTAGAATTACGGTTGCTACGCTGATTACCAGTATGATTACACTTCCTTTGGGTCTTTTGGTGGTTAATCATGCTTGGTTGAATCGGATGCTCACTCCAGTAACTGCTGCGGCACGCTATATTCCAATTACCATAGCTTCACCACTTTTAATGTTATGGCTGGGAATTGGTGAACCAATGAAGATTGCTTTTTTGACCCTAGCAACAATGTTCTTCTTTTTACCAACGGTAGTAATGACAGTGAAGGAGACTAGTCAAGAACTGATAGATACCGCCTACACAATCGGAATGAGTCCGACACAAGTGATGTTGCAGGTACTGTTACCTAATTCGCTCCCGGTAATCTGTGAAAGCTTTTTAATGATGTATGGGATTGGTTGGAATTATGTAATTCTGGTAGAGACCTTTAATGCAACATCCGGCTTGGGTTATATTATTAATCTGGGAAGTATTCGTGGACGCACAGATCTGGTTTTTGCTGCTTTGGGAGTGATTCTCTTGATTAGTATAATCTTTGATAAAACTGGTAAGTACCTGATTAAAAAGGCGTTTCCTTGGAAGTATGCTCGAGCGGTAGAAGATTAGGAGGTCAAAGCGTGATTGAGTTTCAAAATGTCTCATTGAAGTTTGACGAAAAAGTAATTTTTAATAATTATCAACAAGTCTTTGAAGCAGGCAAGATTTATTGTTTGATTGGACCTTCTGGTTGTGGAAAATCCACTTTACTTAGATTAGCCTGTGGTTTGCAACGACCAGATAGCGGGAGAGTGCTTTTTCAGGGAACTCCAGTTAAGAAAAGTCAAGCGGAGATTTTTATGATGCATCAGAGTCATGTGAATTTTCCGTGGATGACTGTACTAGATAATGTATTATTGCCTTTAAAGATTAAAGAAGGCATAATTACTCCCGAAAAAGCGGCACTAGCTCAAGAGATTCTATCTTTGGTAGAGCTCGAAGGGGCAGAGAAACTTTATCCCCATCAACTATCTGGTGGAATGAATCAGCGAGTTGCTTTGGCACGAGTCCTGGTCTCACGACCCAAAATTTTGTTAATGGATGAACCTTTAAGTGCACTTGATCCAGAGTTACGTCTTAAGATGCAGAATCTGATCTTGCAATATCATCAGGCAGTAAATAACCCAATCAGTTTAATTATTATGATTACCCATGATCTAGCAGAGGCAAGTCGGATGGCAGATCTGCAACTTGATTTCTCACAAATAAGAAAATGAGGTGATTTACGATGGGTTTTATGGAGATCTTTATTAAAAGCGATGCGCCAGAAGAAGAGAAAGTTGTGGTAGAATCAAAAACTATAATTACACCAATACATAATGAGCCTCCTTCAGCACCTGAGATGTCAGAGATGAAATTAAATCCAGCATCACCAGAAGTAACTAATCTAACCCCAACGATTGTTCTTGATGAAAGTGGAATGATTAAGCAGGTTTATGAAACAGCTGGACTTGGTGATCTAAGTAAATCAATCTTTAAAATTCAGCAGATTCGAACTTCGTTTCCAGAGACGATTCCGGATGAAGTAGTGCGCCAGACGATTCCCGGATTGCTGACTGCGGCTAATCTAGATACAGTTGAATTGCGTCTGGATGCCGAAACGAGAATAGCTACATTAAATACTGCCTTGCAAAATAATTTGATGGAGCAAACAGAAAAGATTAATAGTTTAACTGAAGAAATTAATGAGCTTGCAATGGTAATTGAAGCTAAACGTCAAGAGATTATCAATGCTCAGCAGAACAAGGATATCTTTAGCAAAGTAGTGGAGCAAGAGACTAAAGTAATTCAAGAAAATTTGACTTATTTATCTTAATATAATACAAATTAAAAAAATAGGGAGGAAAAATAATGTTACTATGGGTTTTAATTGGAGTTGCTGTGGTTGCATTTGTTGTACTTTTTACAAAGCCGGGAGTGTTGATTCAGGGAGTTTATCATACCTTTTTTAAAGATATGATGGCAACTCCCGAAGGAGCAGAGAAAGTTTTTGCAGTGAAGATTGAGCAGATGCAAAAACGTCGCGTCCAAGCAGTAGAAGCATTACAGGAAGTCTCAGGACAACTCAATCGAATGCAGGCTAATTATAAGAAAATCTCAAGAGAGCTAGAGGAGATTGAAAAGAGCTGTGAAACATTGGCACAGAAGGGTGAGTTTAATGGCGATTTAGAGGTTCTTGCCCAACAACGCGAGGGAATTTTGCAGCAAAAACAGATGTATCAGTCTCAGATCGCCGAGTTGGAACCAATGTGTCGTGAAACACAAGAAGTTTTGACTACATTAGAGTTACAATTAACTGCTTTGGAACGTGAAAAAGTAACAGTAGTGAATAATCTACGTCTAAATATTCAAAAGAAAGAGATGTATGATACTCTGGATAATCTACGCAAGACTACCGTGGACAAGTTGCTTGCCGATGCTCGTGATGGAGTACAACGTAAAGAAGATCTGGCGGCTGGGGCTAAGATTGTACATGACTCTCGTCTGGAGACCAAAGTTGAGAAAGCAAAACAATCAGCAACAGGTATGGCAAGCAGTAGTTATCTGGATCAGTTGAAGAATAAGTATAATAGTCAAGAGAATAACTCGAGCATTTCAAAATAATTAGAGGTGAAAATTTATGTTTAGTCGGTTAACAACAGTAGGAAAAATATCAATTTTTGTGATTTTAATTTTAATCTTGGGAGCAGTAGGTTATTTTACCGGGCAGTTTGATAGTTTTTTGGGTAAAGGTAAGTTGCAAGTGAATCAACCAGGTGGGTTGCCAGCTAATAGTGAAGTAATGCAGATCTCCTTAGATGAATGGATTGGTTGGAAACCGATTCTGGATGCCAATGGTGGTCTGGAGACAAAGAAAGGTAGTATCTATGATTCATTAGGTCTGAAATTAAATATTAAGGTAATTAATGATGCGGCTATAAGTTCAACCGCTTTGATCAATGGCTCGATTGTGGGAGCTGGCTATACAGTTAATCGTTATGCTTTTTTAAATGATAAGTTTAAAAATAATAATACTCCAGTACAGATGGTCTATTTAGTGAATGCCTCAGCTGGTGGCGATGGAATTATTGCTAGAGATGGGATTAACTCAATTGAAGGTTTGAAGGGTAAGAAAATTGCTTTGCCACAAGCAAGTGAAGCTCAAGTAATGATGGAGTGGCTCTTGGGTGCTAGTTCATTGACGGCCGAAGAGATTAACGGAATTCGTCGTAAATTTGTCTTCTTTAATACACCAGATGATGCTGCAAAAGCGTTTTTTGCCGGACAAGTTGATGCCGCAGCTACCTGGCAGCCTTATCTTTCGCAAGCACAACAACAGGGTGGATGTCATATCTTGTTCTCCACTAAGAATGCAACTAACTTAATCTTGGATGGAGTATTATTCCGTGAGGATTACCTCCAAAAATATGGTGCAAAAGTGCGATTATTTATTGAAGGTGCCTTAAAGGCAGCCTCGCTTTATGAGACTGAGTTTACTTCAATTAAGAATACCTTCCCGCTTTTTGCGAGTGAAACTGATGCGAATATCAAAGCGATGACTGGGGATGCAATCTTACTGGATCATGCTAATAACTTAAGTCGTGAAAGTGTGGCAGTAAAGCTTTATGAGGATATGGCAAAGATCTGGAAGTCATTAGGGACAAATGCGGATTCAAGTGATGCAGGAAAAGCGTTTGATTTTAGCCTCTTAAAAGCACTTGCCGACAAGTTCCCGGCTGCAGTTACCAAAGTACCAGCCTTTACTGAGCAAGAACGCCTCTCGGCACAGGTGAAAAAAGAAGCTCTAATTACTAATCGCTTAACGATTAATTTCACCACCGGAACGGCAACCTTAACTGAGAATGATAAAAAAGCGTTGGATGAATTTGTTGGTAAAGTTGAGTTGCTTGACCGAGTGGTGATTCAGATTGAAGGAAACACTGATAATGTTGGAAATGCACAATCGAATGAAGAATTATCATATAAACGTGCACTTGCGGTAAAGAATTATCTGCAGTGGCAGCACGGGATTGATCCGAGTCGGTTTATCATTATTGGAAATGGGCAGAATAAGCCAGTGGCGGATAATAATACCGATTCTGGTCGGAGTGCCAATCGCCGTACTGATGTCTATTTGAAAACAGTGGGTAAGTAAGTTGAAAAGTAACCAAAAACGCCTTGCAAAAGGCGTTTTTGGTTTAAAATTAGGGAGATGATAAAAATGAAGATTGACAAGCCTTCGCCATATTTAATCTGGGGATCGTTGCTCCCTACAAATGTTATTTTTCTTTATCTCGGTCTTATCAAGATACCAAGTAATCAGTATTCAAAAGAGATCACTCCATTATTAATTGGATTTTTTGTTGTAGGGCTAATCAGTGCAGCGGTTAGTCTGTTTTTCTTTCGTTATCTTCATTTTAGTAAAAAGTTTTATAGCTCAAAGGTTGTAGAATTCTTGGATGAGCAGAAGAAGTTACCTAATACCAAAGAAGAATACCAGAATGTTTATGCTAAACTTTATGGAGTAGTGATGGGTTTAGCTGGAAATGCAGCAGGATTTGGGGCGATTGGTTTCTTTGTATCAAAGAATTTCGAGTTTTTCATCTCTATGCTGAGTATCTCATTACTAGCTGAGTTACTGATCTTCCCTAGACCAAAGAAATTTGCTGAAAATATCTTGGGAGAGATTGAGTAGTGAGTGAAGCAAGGTCATTTCACGCTTAGTTGGTAATTTGTTAATTGTTTAATCTTGGTTTTTATGGAGGAATCCTTGTGAAAAAATGGATATCGATGAAATTTGTTTTGATAATTTTAATGTTTGGTTTAATAATTTGTATAATTGGATTAGCTTTTTGTTGTATTGAGAGTGATAAATATATAAGCAAGAATGTTAGTGAAAAGAATGCTAGAGTTGATGAACTAGCTACCAATAGCAAATTTTTGAAATTTAAGAATGATGCAGTAGCATTGGTTGAGGTTGAAGCACTGGATAAAGAGACCAAAATTAAAATTAACAATGTTAAGTATTATGAAAAATTTTTAAACTATAAAAATAAATTTGATAATTTTATTATAAAGGAAAACCAGTCAATCGAGACATTTGTGGGTCAAGAAGGGCAAAATTCTTTGATTACGGCAGAGATATTTAAGATTAATAGTGCTCGAAAAGTAAGTACAATTAGGATCAATGCCGATGCGCTTGATATTTTTGCAAGCTATTATAAGACTTCAAAATATGGTTGTTGTGGGGCAGAAAATTATCATGAATTAGTATCGTTATGGGGAAATAAGACTTTTTTGAAATATAACTCTAAATATTATTGCATTGATATACCAAATACAGGAATTAAATTATATTTTGGATTTTTGGTAGATTCATGGGATAAAAAGAATTTGATTCTTGGGGAGTTGTATTTTGCGCATTCGATATCGAAATCAGTGCCAGGAAAGGCATTTGTGACTCATGGGTTTACAACAGTTAATAAAGTGATCTTTAAAACTAAAGATAAAGCTTTGTTTAATGAAATTCTGGGTTTTTCTCCACAAATAACTTTGTTAAAAAGTATTAAGCAGGATCGATTGATTGAATACCAGGATCATCAGACTTTGACCCTTTGGTCATTTGACAAAAATGATAGATTGGAGGGAATTAGTTTTGTAGCATTAAAGCTGGAATTTGAAGGCGATAAAACTATTTCGGTAGAGATTCCGATTAAAAATGGCTATTTGTTCGGCAAAGCAAATAAATTTGATCAAGTGGTATATCTTGGAGAATGATTCGGGAAGAAGGATAGCAAGTGAAGTATAAAGCTGTTATATTTGATTTATATGGAAAAAAATTATGAACACTTTTGTTTGGAAAATTCCGAGGTAAATGATTTTTAAAATAAAAATAGTGGAAGTTATTTTTTAACATTGCTCTAAATCGTTTGTACCGATACGTTAGTCGGGAAGTCAAGCCTGCGGAGAGTTATACAAACAGGAGTAGCTTTAGCCAAACCGGATTCGATGAAACAGGAAGAGAACAAAAAGTTTAATAGACTTTTATAAGTTTTTTGTAACGGAGAGTCTGAGGAAGTATTTGTAGTCAGTGATTTTAACTGAAAAATTTAATCTAAAAAAGGGGACTTGGAAATGGCAAAAGCAGAAATAACATATGACACATATATGAGTAATCTGGATGAAGCGAATCGGGTTGTTTTGGGTGAATTATTTACACGTGCCAAAGCAATTTTGCCTAATCATTCAGTGAATATGAAGTATGGTTTCCCATTGCTGGATGGGTTTGGGAAATTTGGTTTTGCGCAGAAAGCAAGTGGGATTACTTTATATTTTCATCATCATCAATTAGCCGAGGTTGTGGCGAAATATCATACTAAACTTGGTCAGTATAAATTAGATAAAGAGAGTATTAAATATAAAAAGGCAGCGGAGATTCCGCTAGAGCAGATTTTGGAGATAATCAAAGAATTATTTACTGAGACGGAATCATTTCATTAAAAATATCAAGGGACGACTTTAAAAGTCGTCCCTCGTGATTAATATCTTGCGAGCACTTTTGATTTCATTTCTTGAAACTCAGCATCATTGATTGTGCCAGAGTCTAAAAGTGACTTTAATTGAGAAATTTCTTCTGTTAAAGAGATAGTAGTATTTTTGCTTTGGGGATCGACGTAGTTATTTGGTATAGCAGTATTGATTGAGATACCACCTGATTCGGCTTTTTTCTCTTCAAGTCCGCGAATTCTCATTTTTTCTTCCCAAGCTTGTTCTTCGGCTTGTGCATATTTATAAATGTTATTTGCAACATCACTTGAAATTCCTTCAATAATCATACTTCCCGAATCAGTATGAAATTTTAAGGTTGAACCACATAGAGATGGTAATACATTTTCGGACAATTGCACATCTGATAAATTTTTCCATTGAAAATCAACCATCTCAAAACCACCAAAGAGATTGCGTTTGAGAAGAATGACTCTAGAATTTGTAATCCCAAGTAGTTTTCTTCTTGAAAAAAAAGCATAGACTCTCAATTGAAGACCTTGGGTAATTAGTTTTTCTCCTGACATTAAGGTGTTTTCTAGTTTTTTTTCTACTTGTTCTTGTCGTTTCTTTGAGTTGAAGAATATTAAAAAATTGTAGATAACAGCAGGAATAAAATACAAAGATACTAATAAAATATTTAGCAAAATAAAACCTAAAAGCTGAAGAATGCCGTTCATGTTGTTTTCCTCCTCGAAATTACTTATTAAATTGATCTTAGACACCGTTGACATAGATAATTAAAAAAATTATTTGTCTGATGAGATTGTGGGATAAAATTACACAACCGATTTAATATTAACTAATTTTTTGCAATATGTCAAGAGAGATTGAATTATAATAAGTAAAAATTTGTGGTTAATTAATTGTGTTGTATAATAACATTAGAGTAATTATTTATTTTTAAATATATTAAAATTATAAAAATAAATTAATATAAAATTATAAATTTTATTAAAAAACAAGGAGCTATTGGTGTAATTCATAAAGTGAGAGATTGAAGCTTCTTTTACAAGACGTTTTTGTTTTATAGTTGAGTAGTATTGTAAATTATTTAACCATGTTAAGTAATTTCTTGACCATCTTTCTAAAGGAAGTAATTTGGGTTTAATTGGCTTGAAATTAACCTAGGTCAAAATTGCTAGCGAGAGGTGAATTGGCTTATAATGAAGGCAAGGGAGGTGAACTCGATGAAATACTTTGTAATAATTGGGGGAATCATACTAATAGCTACTTTGTTTTTATTCTTAAAAGGTGGTGAGTCCAGCATGAGTCAGAGTAATAATCAATCGTGTCCGACTGAGTATAGCGAGGCAGAGCTGAAAAAACTCCTCACTCCGGAGCAGTATCGGGTGGTCAAGGAGAATGGTACCGAAGCAGCGTTTCAAAATGAGTACTGGAATAATAAAAAGCCAGGTATCTATGTGGATGTAGTCTCTGGTGAGCCACTGTTTAGCTCAACGGAGAAGTTTGATTCTGGCAGTGGGTGGCCGAGTTTTACGATTCCGATTGCCACGAAAAAGTTACAACAGATCAAAGATACCAGCTATGGAATGACACGAACTGAAGTACGAAGCAACAAAGCAAACTCTCATCTAGGGCATCTGTTTGATGATGGACCAACAGAGAGTACTGGCTTGAGATACTGTATCAACTCGGCTGCTTTGAAGTTTATTCCGGCAGCAGAGATGGAAAAGCAGGGCTATCAAGATTATATGTATCTTTTTCCGGAAGTTTATGCTGCCAAACGAGATTGGAATTATATTATTTTTGGAGCGGGCTGTTTTTGGGGAACGGAAGCTTACTTTGCCAAAGTAAAGGGAGTCAAAGAAGTAATTTCTGGCTATTCGGGTGGGAAGCTGCCCTATCCTTCGTATCAGCAGGTTTCGGCAGCGAAGACTGGTCATGCTGAGAGTGTGCTAGTCTATTATGATGAAAA
>JBFYZC010000064.1:0-10332 GCA_041309705.1 Bacillota bacterium
CCTTTCCCTATCTTAGCAATAAGCTTCCTCACCATGCTGTGAAATATCTAATCCTACTTGTTCCTCGGCCTCAGAGACACTTAAGCCCCAAATACGATCTACTACCCACGCTAATCCATAGCTAACCACAAAAGAGAAAGCAGCTACCACTACAACACTTAAAATCTGAACTCCAAATAAATGCCAGTTACCATAGATTAATCCATCTGCACCAGCAGCATTTATTGTTTTACTAGCGAAAACTCCGGTCAAAATCGCTCCCGTTACTCCGCCCATTCCGTGACAAGCCCAAACATCAAGCGATTCGTCAATCTTCAATTTATTACGCAAAGAGATACAGCCATAAGAAATCGCAGAAGAAATAGCCCCAATCAAAATTGCTGATGCCGGAGATACAAAACCAGCTGCCGGGGTTATTGCTACCAAGCCCACTACTGCTCCAGTTGCCATTCCGATTGCACTGGGTTTACGATTTAACCAGTTAATCGCCATCCAGGTTAAAGCACTCGCTGCTGCTGCGGTATTGGTAACCAAGATTGCCTGAGCTGCCAATCCGTTTGCTCCCAAAGCACTCCCACCATTAAACCCAAACCAACCAAACCAGAGCAACCCAGTTCCGATAATTGTAAAAGGAATATTGTTCGGTTCCATTGTTATTTCAGAAAAACCTTTACGCTTACGAATCACCATCGAAATTGCCAAGGCAGAAAATCCAGCCGTAATATGCACTACTGCCCCACCAGCAAAATCAAGCGCACCTAGCTTACGCAACCAACCACCTACACCCCAAACCCAATGAGCAACCGGATCATAGACTATTGTTGCCCAGATTAAGCTGAAGATTAAAAAGCTACTAAACTTGATTCGCTCCACAAAAGCTCCGGAGATTAAAGCAGGTGCAATAATTGCAAACATCATTTGAAAAATGACAAAGGCTAAATGCGGAATAGTAGGAGCATAATCAAGATTAGCTTTCACACCAACTCCATCCAGCCAGAGCCATTGTAAATTACCAATTATTCCATGAAGATCTCCACCAAAAGAAAGTGTATATCCATAAACAATCCATTGCAAACTCATCAATGCCAAAATTGAAAAACTAAACATAATCGTAGAAAGCAAATTTTTCTTTCGCACCATTCCACCATAAAAGAAACCTAAAGCTGGTGTCATTAGCAAGACTAATGCCGAAGAGATTAGTACCCATGCCGTGTCACCTGTATTCATTACAACCCCTCCTAAAGTAAAGTTCATGTTATCTATATGCAATTTTATCACAATATTATTCTGCAAGTCAACATCTTTGTCACATTTTATTACACTGTTTTACAAATATTTGCGCTAAATTAACATATAATTTACACGCATTTTTCAAGTCATCTCACATGCTACAAAATCCTCTTATATACTTTACAATAAAGATCTTTCATTTTATCAAGCAAAAATATCCAGAGTACTAAGGATTTTTTACGAAAATAAAACGAATTAAATCTTTCGTAAAATATATAGTCTTAGTAAATATTTTTTTGTTATTTATGTAAAAAATTAGTTGACAAAAAAATATTTAATCTCTAATATTATAATATAAATAGAAATAATCAAACTTCGGGGGTTAAAAAATGAGCCAAAAATTAAAATGGTTGCTATTGATAATTATACTTCCTTTATATTTTTCATGGACATGTTATGCCAGTGAAGTCTCAACCGAACAACTTTTTTCAAAAACACCTCCTAAAGGTTCATTAATTGATAGCAGTTTCTGGTCTACTTTCATGCACACTTCACAGCTCAAAGTAGGTCAAATCTATCTTTATAAAGGCTCTTGTATAATTACCGATTCAAAAGGTAAACTTCTTGCAAAAGCCGAATCTAATTTAAATTTTATCGTTAATCAAGAAAGAACCTTAACTGCAGAAAATTCTACAGAGTTTAATTGTTTAAATTCTTCAGCTGCAGAAATAAATATTTTTATGTCTTCAATTGAATTAATGAGTACTTTACGTCAAAATTGCGAAACGATTCCACCTGATTACTTAAATACAATTGAAAATTTTATTTTTTCTGGCATTTCAGAACTAAATATTTGCAATACCAAGCAGAAAACAGCAATCATTTTAATAGAGAATAAAGATTCATCAGGCAACACAACCGATTCAATCACTCAATGGTACTGTCCAGGTTATGGTTTAGTCAAACAAGTGATTATTCTCAAAGAAACTAACGAGATCGCCACTGTTACTTTTGAATTAGTAGCAATTAATTAGTATTTTTTTCATGAATAATCCTCATCAAATCGGGTACTCTATGATCAGGCACTAGTGATGATGGATCTTCGATTTCTGCACATTGCGATGTGGCTGTCAGAGATGAACTCATCACTGGTCCTTTAAATAAAAAAGACCGCTAGCAATAGTGGTCTTTTTTATTTTTTCATTGATTAATATTTTTTATTTTTTGATTGTTTGATAAAATTTGCGATTTGTTTACCTCTCGCACGTTCCAACTCTCGTGCTTTACCCTCTTTTTTCGCTTCATTATATTTTAATTCTCGCTGCAACTTCTGCCAACTAGCCCACTTTTTGGAATTTAACGACCCATTCTCCAAAGCCTCTCGCACTGCGCAACCCGGTTCACTCTCATGCTGGCAATCACTAAAATCACACGCCTGCACCAGCTTTTCAATCTCTTCAAACATCATTTCCATACCAGTCTCCGCTTCCCAAAGCGAGATACTGCGCATCCCCGGAGTATCCATAATTACTCCCCCATTTTTCAGAAGGATCATCTCTCGATGCGTAGTAGTATGTCTGCCACGACTATCTCCCGCTCTAATCGTTTGCGTTTTAAGCACTTCTTCTCCAATTAATGCATTGACCAGAGTTGACTTGCCAACTCCCGACGAACCCAACAAAGCGATAGTTTTTCCAATCTGAAAATACTGACCCAATTCTTCAATTCCAACTCTATTCAGCGCACTCACCGCATGTATCGCAACCCCTGGTGCAACCTCCATTGCCTGTAGCATCTTTTCACGCCAATTCTCACAAAAGTCTAATTTAGTCAAGAGAATCACCGGAACTGCTCCACTTTCCCAAGCAGCAATCAAATACCGTTCCAGTCTGCGCAGATTAAAATCACGGTTTAAAGATTGAGTAATAAATACCAGATCCATATTGGCTGCCACAATTTGCTCTTTAGTCTCAATTCCCGAAGCCAAACGCGAAAACTTAGTTTTCCTTGGCAAAACAAATTTAATCGTTGGTCTCTCAAAATCAAATTCTAAACCTACCCAGTCACCAACCGCCAGTATTTCGCCTTCCCAGCGGACTGATCTTTCTGCCAAGATCTCACCTTGTTCAGTGATAATTCTCAATTTTTGTCCATAATCAGCAATAATTCTGCCTGGTTCTAAACCATTTGTCTCCCGCTTTTGCCATTCAGTTACAAAATATCGATCCCAACCATAGTCATTTATACTCAATTTAAAGCCTCCAAATTTTTAATTATTTTTCTAAAAAAGGCAAACAAAAAAACACGCCCCTATTAGTCGTGTTCAATAATTAATTTAACCCGCTATCTTAGGTTTGGTATGTCGCAAAGGCATCAGAAAATAAGCCTAAAAATCACTTGATTTTTAGAGCATCCGCAAGATACCCATGCCAATATTCAGTTAGTAATCAATCACCAATAATTTTTTTACCGACATCAAACCTCAACTCCTTTAAAACAATTATTTATAAAGCCATCAAATGATTATGCCACAAAAAGTATTTAGTCAAATATTTCGTGCCAGATATAGTGTCGCGATGCACTAACGCGCAGTATATCTGGTATGAAATGTTAATTTGACTTACTTTTTGAGGTTTAATCATCAAACAACTTAATTATAAAAAATTTTCGCAACACAGTCAAGTAAAATCACGCCTCTCTCGGGTATTCAAATCCCAAATTTTTTTCAAAAAAAAATGCATAATCATCATTAGAATGGGTACTCTATGATCAGGGAGTTGCAGTGGTTGAGGCGCAGATTGTTTACAGCTCCATCCTATGGATCTAAGGGTTGTAAGCAGTCGAGCAACCGATTTGTATAGGTTCTATCGTAGCGATTGGGATCTATGCCAGTCCGAGCCAGATTATTATGGTTGGGCCAACTTGGTATAACGGTCTACAAGGATCGTTATGGCAGGGAAACCTCGTCATAATAGTCAAGCCTAGATTATGTTTGGAGTCAAAGGGTGTGCTAGCAGTCGCAAGATTGTTAGTAGATCCCCAAGTTTTAAGCATAGTCGATCGCAGGTAATCGTGTGATGTGTAATGGGTGTTTGCAGCCGAAAGGTTGCAGGTATCCACGTAATGTGGTGCGGTTGCCGAGGATAAGATTATTGCAGCTTCCTTTTATATATTTTCCGAAAGAACTATTTCATTTTAACTTCATAAAAAATCCTTAATACGCTGGATATTTTTATTCGTTAAAATGAAAGATCTTTATTGGAAAATATATATATACTTTTCAATAAAAACTATTTTATATCAAGCAAAGTCATCCTTGCCATCCCTTACAGATTTTTGCGAAAATAAAATAGGTTAATATTTTGAAAAGTATGTAACTAAGCGACTTGTACACCGTACAAGTCGCTTAGTCTTTACCCTCTAAGAGCAGTTGCGAAAGCGGGACAATTTTTACCCCTGCCGCTTTAAATTCCGGCAGCATCTCCAAAATCGCTTCTGCAGTCCCTTCTCGGACATGACCAATCCCAATTGCCTGCCCTTTTTCCAATGCCAATTCAAGCAGTTTACGTAAATTTGCCTTTTTTGAGTCCAAACTCGACTCATTATCCAAAAAAACATCTCGTTTTAAATAAGCTACTCCAAATTTCAGAGCATATTTTCCTGCTACTGAATTCTTAGTAGTCAAACTATCCAAAAAAAACAAATCCCGCCGCTTCAATTCCTGCATTAAGATTCGCATCAACCGTTCATCTGCCGTTCCTGCCGAACCCATATGATTATTCACCCCAGTTATTCCTGGTACATTCTGTAGATCTTCATCCAATTTAGCCCGAATCTTCTCTTCAGACCATTCGCGTTTTAGTACACCAAAACCTGGATCAAGTTTCTCATCAATTGACTCCAATGGCAGATGCAGTATTGTCTCAAACCCACGTTCCTGCGCTGCTTGTAAATAATATTTCGTCAAACGATTAAACGGCATCAACGCCCAAGTAAGTGGGGCAGGTATTAGTAACATTTGATCTGCAGGCTTGCGCACTATTCCCACATCATCAATAACAATTGCTACTTGAGGAATTTCCTCCGTCAAAGTCACTGGCGAAGAAGCTGAATTAAGCTCATCTGCTACCTCATCTGCTTGCACTCCTAAATACGGCGGAACAATTAAACTTCCATTTTTAAGTAATTCTTTTGAGACAGGTTGAATCAAAGTTAATTCCCAATCAACCCGCTGAAACTGTCTCTCTTTTAATCTCCAAAAAACTTGTGCAGAAATTTTTAGCCAAATATGCTGCTCTTGATAACCCCATTGTTCTCTTTTCAGTTCAAATCCGGCACTTCGCGTTATCTTCCGCCATGATTTACCTAGTTCTTGCAAAATTATCAAAGACTCTGATTCAGGCAAAGACAATTGACTATGTATTGTGTTAACTTCTAACTGCCACCCTATAAAACTACTTTTTTTCAAGTCGATCTCTGCTTTATTATCTTTATCACTTACATAACCAGCAGTTTTCAAATAATTTTCCCATTCCAAAATAAAATTTTTATCAGGAATAACCAAGCTTTGTTGCGCAACATTAGCTACCGCCATTTCAGATAAGAGCACTGCCAAAATTAACAACAGAAAAAAAATAAAATAAAAAAAGGTCGCTTTTATCTGTAAAGACAACGACCGCAACAAAATCACTTCCTTTTAAAAACTAATTTTAAATAGCCTTTTTCAAATTAGCAACCTCTGCTCGCAATAGGAGTAATGCTTCTCGATCTTGAGCCTGCTGCACTTCTAAATATGCTCTCGAGTCTCCTTTTAACATATTCTCCATTGCTCCAGGAATCTCGACTACTTTATCTGGAGTCACTCCTTTTTTATGAATATTAACCTTGCCGGAAGTCAAATAACTAGCAATCGTAATGGTGATCGCCACACCACCTGGTAATGGTCGAATCTCTTGAATCAAATCTTTACCATATGTATTCGTTCCCACCAATAAAGCACGATGACGATCCTTCAAAGCTCCTGAAACAATCTCTGCTGCACTAGCACTCCAAGCATCGATCAAAACTACCATCGGCAACTTGCGATGGGTATATTTTTCGGCATTTAATGACTGCAAAGGAAATCCACGCCTTTTTATATGCAACACCGGAACTCCTTCAGCAATAAACTGACTAACAACTTTTACTGCTGCTTCTAGAGAACCTCCCGGGTTAGAACGCAGATCCAAAATTATTCCCTGACAACTTGACATCCGATCTATCTTTTTTAACTCTCGATCGAGATCTAATGGTGTAGTTTCTGCAAAACTAAAAATTTTAAGATAGGCATACTTACCCATTTCAGGATCAGCTTTAATTTCGGCCTCAACTGTAGGCAACAGAATAACCTCACGCCTTAAGTTCACATCAACCCGTGCCAGCTTCACTCCAGATTTACGCATTACCGAGAGTGACAATTGCGTTCCTACTAGCCCACGAATCTTGGCAATTGCAAACTCCGAACTGACTTTACTCACTAAATACCGATCAACTTTAATGATCTGATCCCCTTTTTGCAAACCTGCTCGTTCACTTGGAGAGTTCTTGACAACTTCAGAGATAATAATCTTGCCATCCTTAGTCGCTAAATAAACTCCAATTCCTCCGAAAGAACCTTTAGTCTCTTTAGTTAACTCTAAATATTCTTGACGATTTAAAAAACGTGTATAGGGATCATTTAATGTCTTTAGCATTTCCGGAATACTTCCAGTCTTCCAATAAGTTTGCCAGAGTTCACCTGCCGAAATCGGCTGATAATAACGCAATTTTACTAATGTCATAACATAAAGCGCATTAAAACATTCAGCATATTTACCATGCTTTTGATATTGTACCCACCAACCAACTACTATTCCTAACAAAAAAATAATTACCAACGAAACAGCAATTAATCTTTTTTGGGCTTGCTTCATCAACCAGATCGCCCCTTCTCAATACAGAAAAAGTTATATATATATTTTCCGATAAAGATCTTTCATTATATCGAGTGAAAATATGCAGCGTACTAAGGATTTTTCACGAAGGTAAAATGAAATAGATCTTTCAGAAAATATATAATAAAATATTTATGCACTATCTACAAAAGATATGGTTAATCTCTTAAAATAAATTAAACTAATTTACAAACTCCCCAACGGATTAACTGGTGTACCATTCTTGCGTACCTCAAAATGAAGATGAGGACCAGTACTAAAACCAGTACTACCTACTTTAGCAATCAGATTTCCCTTCCCTACTATCTCGCCTTTTTTAACTAAAAGTACCAAACAGTGGGCATAAACCGTTGAAATTCCCGCACCATGATCTAGAATAACTACTTTTCCATAACCACCATTATTACCACTAAAGATTACCACTCCCGAGTCTGCGGCAACAATCGGACTCCCACTTCTTGCTGCAACATCGATCCCAGTATGGTATTTTTGTTTCTTTAAAATCGGATGTATCCGCCATCCAAAATAAGAGCTAATTCTACCTTTAGTTGGCCAAACAAGCTTTCCACTACCTAAAGCCACTTTATTTTTACTCTGATAGTTTCTAATCTGAGCCTCCAATGCTTTAGAGATACGTTCCAGCTCATTCAAGGCAGCTTCCAGACTACGCCGATCATTTTGAATCTTTGTCAGCTGGCGTTTATTCTCTTTCATCTTCGCGGTCCATTTTTTTTGTTCCATTTCAGTTTGAGTCTGTATTTTAAGATACAAACTTTTCTGCCGCTCTAATTCCAGCTGAAAATCTTCATAGTCTTCTTTTCTATCAAGCACCAATTGTTGCTTCTTTTCAATTATTTTTAAACTCTTCAGATCCTGACGAATAAAATTACTCACCATCTCATAGCGACTAATAAAATCAGCAAAATTTTTCGCCTGGACTAAAATTTCCAAGTAATTTTGATATCCATATTTATAGATCGAGATTAACCGTTGATCCATCAACTGCTGCCGCTTCTTTAATTCCTTTTGCAAAGAACTCAACTGTTTTTTTGTCGTTTGCAGCTGCTCTTCTACCACTTGAATTCGTTTCTCTGACTTATCCAAACGATTATTTAAATAATTCAAGCTATTGCTAACCTGCTCAAGCTCTTTCTGAGTCTGCATCAAATTTCCCAAAGCATTCTTTTCTTGCTTCTTGGTTTGCAATAATTTCTGTTTTGTTTTATTAATCTGACGTAAAATTTCTTCCTGTGTTGCCCCAAAGCAGATACTTTGAGTTAAAAACATCAGCAACAAGCTTGCTCCCCATATTTTTAAATATCTTTGCCACCATGTTTTCATCTCAAGCACCTCCAAATCTATTAAATCCGCAAAAACTTTTTGATCGAGAGTAATCCTCCCAACATTCCAAATGCTAAGCCAACCGTGGGGATTAACCATAACAAAACACCATTAATCATCTTTTCACTTAACAATTGCAAAAAAGGAGCACTCTGTTCCAGATACTTACCCAAAAACACATAACTGCGAGAAAGAATCAACAAAGCAATTATAGCTCCGCCTAATCCCAAAAAAATTCCTTCTAAAATAAATGGCCAACGAATAAATCCATCCGTTGCGCCTACCAATTTCATAATCTCAATTTCTTTACGTCGCGCAAAAACTGTCAAACGAATTGTATTATTAATAATATAAAGTACCACCACTCCAACTAGTATCAAGAGAGCAATCCCCGCAATCCATGCAATTCGTTCCACAATCAAAACCATCTTCACAAAATTTTTACCATAAACAACCTCTTCCACACCGGACAACTGACGTAATTTTCCAACTAACTTGTCCAGATTCACATCATCATCTAATTTGATATTAATCATATCTGGCAAGGGATTATCATCCATGACATAAAGGTCTTTCACCCCAAGATTCTTCTCTAACCATTTAGCACCATCTTCTTTTGATACAAAACTAACATCAGCTACCCCTGGCACTTTAATTATTTTAGTTTGCAGATCAATTGGATCTACATCTTTTTCCAAGTAAACCCGCACTTCTAATACTGATTTTGCCATTTCTGCAAAGTGATTACAATTACTGACAATAATATAGAAATATCCCAAAATCAACAATGACAACATAATGGTCATGATAGATGTTAAGCTCATCAAACGATTGCGATGCAATCCTTTCGAAGCCTCTTTAACATAATAACAAATGGTTCTGACTTTCAAAGGTCATAGACCCCCTTCTGATCATCCCTTACTATTTTACCATTATCCAAAGCAATCACACGACGGAGCATTCGATCGACAATCAATTTATTATGAGTTGCCATCACAATTGTCGTACCACGTTTATTAATCTCCATCAAAAGCTCCACCAAACCCCAAGAAGTATCTGGATCTAAATTACCAGTTGGTTCATCTGCCAGTAAAATCAGTGGTCGATTAACAATCGCGCGTGCCAAAGAGACCCGTTGTTGCTCTCCACCAGACAGCTCGGTAGGAAAAATTTTCGACTTATCCTTTAAACCAACTAACTCTAAAACTGCAGGGACTTGTCGTAAAATATCTTTGGATGCAGCTTCAGTTACCTCCATCGCAAAAGCAACATTTTCAAATACCGTCTTGTTAGGAAGCAATTTATAATCTTGAAAGATAAAACCAACATTACGACGTAAACGAGGCACCTCTCGTTCCTTCATTTTTAACAGATTTTTACGCCCTACCAGAATCTGTCCTTTAGTAGGCAGTTCACGGCGAATTATTAATTTTAAAAAAGTAGTCTTTCCTGCACCGCTTGGTCCAACCAAGAAAACAAACTCGCCCTTCTCAATCCCCAGATCAACTTGGTCGAGCGCAATTAATCCATTATTATATACTTTCGAAACCGCTTGAAACTGAATCAAATTGTACCCCCCTAGCCATTTGCGTCCTTTGGACATTTAGTTCGACACATTCAAACATTTTCCTTCCAAAAAGCCAACTACCAATATCTGACGCTTGAAATATTTTATAAATACAATTAAAATAAACAAATTTTTAAATAATTAATATATTTGTTATATATGCTTTACAATAAAGTTCTTTTAATTATATCAAGTAAACATATCCAGCGCACTAAGGATTTT
>JBFYZC010000065.1:0-4165 GCA_041309705.1 Bacillota bacterium
GCAAACTCTAACAGTGATTGAATCTCTTCTATCAAAGTTTCCATTTTCAGGGTAGCTCCTGCCAGTTGTTGCTTTAAATATTCTTGAGGCATGCGACAGCTCTCAGCAAATCCAATACCACTCTCGCGAATATTCTTATAAAGCTGTCCGATCTGCGCCACAAAACCTTCCCAGCCTAATTCCAGCAGCATCGCGGCTAAAATTGATTCATTACTAAATTCACCCTCAAAAAGCTTTAATAAAGCAAGTTCGATGGCTTGATTGAGATAGATCGCCTCTTCGCCATCTCCCAAAATTCGTGTTGCCGGAGTAACTCCTGCTTCCAAAGGATATTCCTTAATTAAACGAAGACAGAAACTATGAAAAGTACAGATCCGCGCATTATTCAGATGCTCAAATTGAATCTGCCAATACTCAGCTTCCTCTCCATCGGCAATCTTTTGATGCTCAATAACCTCATGCTGAATTCGCTCCTGCATCTCTGAGGCAGCTTTTTTGGTAAAAGTGATCGCCACTATCTCATGTACTTCTGCCCGACGCTCCTCCAAAAGACGCAGATATTTACTTGTCAAAACACTGGTTTTCCCCGTTCCTGCTCCCGCAGCGACCAGAAGATCACGTTCAAATTCAGCTACTGCAGTTGCTTGCTGCTCATTCAGCTTCTTGCTCATGAGCGACCACCGCCTCCCATTCCTTTTTACGACAGCAGTCTTGATACTCGCAATAATCAAAACACTGTTCCAGCTGCGGATGAAACTTCCCTTGACGAATCCGCAGCACCAATTCTGCTAATAGTTCTTTTGTCCCCGAGAGCCATTGATCCCATTCTGTCGCAGTAATTATACCTTTCACTGTTGTGAATCTGGTTTCATGCCAGACACCATTCTCTTCACGTGCGGCGCGATGTTTCATCCCCAGATAACAACCACCCACTCCTTGACCCATTGCTACTCCAAGCTGCTCCAGGGCAAGCAGATAGGCTGGAATCTGTAATTGTTCTAATTTTAAAAGATCATTTCGTGTGGTACCACGTCCCAATTTATAATCATAAACTACAAAATTCCCCTGCTCATCCATGTCCACCCGGTCAATTTTTCCCGAAAGTCTGATCATCCTGCCCTGCAATTCAAATTCATATGGTTCAAAGACAGACTCCGGGTCAAACTCCCCACATTTATTCCCAAACGCAAATTCCAAATAACGAAAGTAAAAACGACTGCCATTCTTCTCCGACCATTCCAATTCCTGTTTTAGCCATCTTACTAAATTCTGCCAGATCTGTTCTTCTTGAAATTTTAAAATTAAACGGTCAAGATCATTGGCCGCTTGCTCCTGCCATTGTTGAAAATATTTCTCAAAGACCCCGCGCAAAATCTGTTGATATTTTAATTCATCTGCTCGATACAGGATATCTCCGCGATAATTTTCACCAAATTCCTGTAAAACCTGATGATAGAGATTCCCCAGATCCCGTCCCCCAGGACGTAGCTCTGGCTTAATCAAGGCTCGTACCTTTAGTAAATGTTTGAAGAAAAACTGATATGGACAACGCTGATAATCCTCCAACGCTGTCAAACTAAGAATTCGTTGCTCTCCCACCAAAAATTCCAGTAAGTTTTCTGCTGCACTACTCAAAAAAGACTCAAAGAATCTGTGTTGTCGTTCTTGATACTGGTAGATCCGCCACCCCATTTGTAAATATTCTGGTTCCAGTAACAACTCTTCTGCCATAGCTCTTTCCGAAACACTAAGCTCGGTTAATGGGGTTACCAAATAGCTCGCCCAACGTTTACGCAACTCACTACTGCCATAGCAAGACGCAAAATCAAGCGGAGGTTCCGGAGCTAAACCATATTTTAAAGCACGATCCCACAAGTCAGGAAACCAGCGTAGAATCTCATCCAGAAACGCCGAGCGACTTAAAGGTTGTCCGGCATTATTCTGTTCCCGTGCCACCAGATACAATCGTTCGGTAGCAGTCTGAATTGTCCAGTAAAAAGCTA
Source organism: Bacillota bacterium (assembly GCA_041309705.1). Lineage (GTDB taxonomy): Bacteria > Bacillota > UBA4882 > UBA8346 > UBA8346 > JBFYZC01. The sequence goes on from JBFYZC010000065.1 coordinate 2,004, forward strand.
ATTTCTCCTGGATTTTATACTGTTCAGAGGTTTCCAGCTCAATCCCCAGACTCTTTAATTCACAACGATCCAGATGTGAAAGTTTCCAATCACTCACATAACTGCGCGGACAGACTCCTTGCTCTAAACCCACCATAAAAACATACGGAGCTGTCAAACCACGTGCTTCACGTAATGGCAGTACCTTAATTCCTGGCAGACTCTCTGGCAAAGGTGGTAACTCCAGACTCAACAGATAATCCTGACAGAAACGTTGAAATTCTAATAAAGTTAAATTTTCACAAAATCCGGGCAACTCCTCGCCATGCTCTAACAGTTCCTTTAAGGTCTCGCTTAATAATTGTACCGCGCGATAGTTTTGCAATTGTTCTTTAAGTACCTCGGGAGTAGTTGCCAACCGTTGCATACTGCGTGCAGCTTCACTATTAAACCACTCTGCCGCCAATTGCAGATATGCCTCCAGACTTGTCTCAAGCGGTAACTGCTCCAACCAGATCAAACCCGTTAATAATGGAGTAAGCTCCAAATTCAGCTCACCAAAGTATTCACGAAAAGCAGGATCATACACCAAATTCAACCAACGTATCCGACCTGACAGCGAGCCATAGCGTTCTCCTAATACCAAAATCAGCTGATCACCATACTCCACCTGACTTCCTGCATAGTACTGTCGGATTAACAACTCCATATCCGACCAACGCCAATCATTACTTGCCGCCATCAGTGATTGTAAGAAACGATTGACACCCGGAAATTCACTCACCACACGTTCTGGTTCACTGATAGGAATCCGATATTCTTGAAAAATCGGCAAAGCTGTTTTTAAGAATTGGCTTGGTTGTGGCGCAAAAATCAAGAATGAATTAACATTCAAACTTGAATCTGCACGCCATAATTTCATAATTGCTCGCGCTACTCCTTCAGCTTGACGATTCTGTCCTGCTATCCGCAGTAATTCTAACGAATGATCATCATTTTCAATCTCAAATCTTTGGGGTTTAGCACTCCAGAAAAATTTTTGCAAACGTTGCAAATTAGACTTAGGTTCAATATTCTGCACTGGTTTGAATGGCTTAAAATAAAAATGTCCTGCGGTCAAAGTTTGAAATTCCGAAACTATTGTCGGATCAATAATTGCTTCAAATTCAAACCAAACCTTTAAAACTTTAATAAAATCCATTTGTAGCGGGGTCAGATCGGTAAAGCCATACAGTAAAACTCGTGCTTCTAAATGATCGGCTGTAAAATCGCCACTCAATTCTTCCAATTGCTTCAAAATTAGATCCTCTTCAACCAGACCCTTAGTCTGCAGCAGAGTTTGATAGAGCTGATAAAGCATCGCCAATTCTTGTTCTTTAGCCCCCTTACTCCCCGCCCACTCTGCCATCAATGCCGGGCTCAAACTACTCCGTTTCCACTCTGCAATTCCTCCCAAGATTGCCTGACGATAGGCGGCATTAAACGGAGCACGGGTCAGATATTCCAATTTACCACGTGACTGGAGATAATGAAATGCTTGCGTAACAAACAGTTCACGTTGCAATCGACTTGGACGAGCTTGATTTAATCCGAAGCGATTGGCAATCTCCGCAATAAAACCTTCAAACAACAACAAGCGTATGCCACCAATTCCACTAATCTCTGGTAGATTGAGCAGTTCATTTTGGACTGCATTTAAGAGACTTAAAGTAGGAAAAAGCACGATTAATTGAAAATCATGCCTATTTAAAGCTTGTAAAATTCGTTGTTTTATCTCTAGATGTGTTTGCAATTCACCAGTAATTACAGTTACTCGCATCAAAGCCTCAACTCCTTATGGTAAAAATTCTGGTCTAACCTTGCAATTCCTGCTACCAAGATCTCTCGTTTATTATGAAATCTCTATAGTACTAAAATTCAAATCAAATCCAATGCATCAGTAATTTTCCTGTTATTTTGCAGGATTTTACCTTAAAAAGTTGAAAATAAAGTTAGTTATATACTTTACAGCAAAGATCTTTTATTTTATCGAGTGAAAAGATCTATATAGTTTCCAATAAAGATCTCTTATTTTATCGAGTGAAAATATCCAAAGCACTAAGGATTTTTCACGATGATAAAATGAATTAGATCTTTTGAAAAGTATAGCGAGCACTAAGGGTTTTTCGCGATGATAAAATAAA
>JBFYZC010000066.1:0-3002 GCA_041309705.1 Bacillota bacterium
TAACTTACTATCTTCGATGTCCGTTGGAGTTAATTTGAGCTCCCGTGGTTTTCCAGTTTTCTTAATCTCATAGTAGAGACTAACTGGTTTCTGTTGTAGATAAAGATTGCCATATAAGTAACGAAAATACCCCGTCTCCATATGGTGATAAGCTGATTTATAGTAAGAACCTTTCACAGTATCAAAGACTCTTCCATCTGCGCTAACACCCGTAAAAACATCGCCATATTGACGATCTATGATATATTTGGAGTAAAATTGGGTGGTCTGATCTGCTATTTCCAGATATAAGGGATTTTTAGTAACATAGTAATTAATTAAACCAGCCGTAATCGCCTGCTCCAAAGTCCAGTAATCTTTATTGTTATTAGTAATCACACCCTGCAGGCTATCCGCATTGGTATACGGACCACCATACTTTTGATCCCAGCCTTTTTGGTAGATATGTTGTAGTAGCGCCTCGGCTGCCTCTTTATACTCAGGCTTCGGCTCAACTAAGTAAATTCGCTGCAGACACCAGGCAGTCTTTAAGACATGTCCAATAAAAAGGTACGAATTATCCGTCTCTTTCCAATCAGAATCATAACTCTCGGCAAAACCCAGTTTACGTGTTTTCAAGGTAGGATAGATGTATTTAACAATCTGGTCGCCTAATTCAATCAACCGCTGCCGATACTTCTCCTCGTTAGTCAAAAGGTAGAGTGAGAGCCCATGGGTAGTGATCCCATCCACCGTAGGGGTAAAACCTTTACCACGTGGATTTGACCAGTCATAATCAGCTGTCTCAAAATAGCCCTCCAAACCAGCGCGAGAATCCCAGAGTTTCGCATCAAACAGTTGCCGTACTTTCACCAGAAACTTAAGATCCTCCGGACGACGCTCGGCATCATAAACTGCGGTTGAGCCCAGTAATGCATAGTGTTGCATAAATGACCATTTAACTTGTTCATCTTTGGAGTCAATACATTTTCCCTGCCGGTTCAATGAGCTATAAAAACCACCATGCTTCTGATCCCAACATTTTTTCTGCAAAAAATCTATTGCATAACGAGCATACTTAAGATACTCTTGATTACCAGTGATCATGTAAGCACGTGCCAATGCATAGGCAACTCGACTCTGCGTCAGGGTGGTTTTTAAATTTTGATCCGTCGAATTCCCTTCCCGATCAACATTGGTAAAAAAGCCACCATACTTGGGGTCATAAGTCTTCTTCCAGAACTCCGCCGTTTGCGTCATAAATTCAAAGACATACTCCGGGTGTTTCAGATAATCTGACTGTACAACATAATTCTTACTACTAATTACTGTTTCCGCATTGGTCTTTTGAATGTTGCCAAACAAGTAGCTCCCACTGAGCGTGAGAATTAAAGCCAACACCAACGGATTTTTAAAACGTTTTTTCATCATCACGACTCCTTTGTTATTGTCAATTGAAGCTAACAAACTCTTTTGCCTCAATCTTCTTTAACAGCCAAGCTCCATATCCTTGCCAATCTTTCTTTAATTCAGGCTTTTCCTTACGCAAAGCTTGATATACTTCAAGTGCTAGAGGCATTCCACCCTGATAGTTATTTATGCAAGCTTCATTCTCTTCATATGTCGCATAACCAAGCGTTTCAGAAATATAGGCGGTCAATGCCACTACAAAAGGTTCTTCAAATCCAGATCGTACTAATTGTCTATCATATTGTGCTTTAAATTTCATTGAAGATTGATAAATTTTTTCAACTTCACAAACAACCAAACCGGATTTCGAAAAACCATGCAAAGATTCATGAATATTAATTTGTAAAATTTTATTAGTATTCATATCTTCCCAACTTCCTGGCATAACCATTGCTCCTCTTGATATTTGAAATACAACTACATTCGAAAAGTAGGAGACATATATTTTATTGTTAACTATTTTATTATCTATTTTACAAATTATTTTTTGTTGGTTTAATAATTCTCCTTCTTTTAATTTTTGTCGTAACACTTTTGCCTGAGACACTAGTACTGGTTTAACTTTAGCTCTCCAATATTGATCAAATTTTATTTCTTTCAACTTTAAAAAACAATTCAATAACAACTTATTATTTTCTTTCATTGTTGTAAAAGAATTCCAACGATATAATAGTTCTTGCCTTGGATCATCTTTCAACAGTTCTTTTTTAATCACAACTTCATATTTAGGAAAATTACTGAAAATCTTAATAATATCATCTAATGTTTCCACCCTCGCATAATGCAAGAGAAATGCAATGTCACAAATATCAAATTTTCCACATACTGCATCTGTTAGATTTAGTCCATCTTCTTTTAATCTATCCTTCCAATTTTCCCTAAAATATCCATAGTCAAATTTTTGATTGTCCAAAGCCATCGCATAGATAAATGCAATTGCGTCATATGCTTCTGATGGCTGCACCGACCAAGTAAGTACTTTCTCTGATTTAGCCGCCAAAGCTTGATTAAAAACGGTTACTCCAAATAATAGTAAGCTAACAACTATTAAAATCATCTTTTTCATTATATTATCCTCCTCTTTTGTTTTAAAATTAAGCCAGTTTAATTTTATCAATGCTGCTTTAAAATATTTCAATAGTAATCCCAGACCCAAAAAAATTCTGATTATCCTGTAATCACAATAACTTAACAGTAGATTTTGTAAATTAATTGTTAAATATATATTATCAAAAATTATAACGTTTGTAAATATTAAAAAAACAGCCTTGCGGCTGCCTTAAAAAATTATAAAACGTTTTTAAACAATAGATCTCATCTAAATAAAAAACGCACTACAAACACAGTTACTTGTTGCCTCTAAACAAAACCCACCTCTTCAACTGGATCAAAAACTGTTAAAAAGATTAAGTTCTGATCGTTATTCAAGGGTGCATAGCCACCACCAGTTACTTTACGCTCTCGATTCAATAATATCTGCCCCATGCCGCTATTGTATAAAATCTCTGTATTATCCCAGAGAATCTTTTCCCCTGCTTGATCAATCACTGCCA
>JBFYZC010000067.1:0-3226 GCA_041309705.1 Bacillota bacterium
CATAAGGCGAGGACATACTCTTCAGAGCCGCCAATGCTTTCTCCGCTTTACTCTCTTGCATCACTCCCAGAATTGCATTAATTACCACTACAAAGAGAATAATTGCGGCATCGGCATACTCATGCATTGCACCAGAGATCACTGCGGCAACCATCAGAATGATCACCATCACATTTTTAAACTGCTCCAACAGCATCTGCCAGAGGGAGCGTTTTTGCCCCTCATCCAGTTCGTTCTTGCCATACTTGGCACGACGCGATTCAAGCTCGGCTTCGCTAAGCCCCTGACTACTACTCTCTAGTTCTTGCAGAGCAGCTTCAATGGTAGTAGTATGAAAGAGTAGTGTTTCTTTTTTTTCTGATCCCATTTTAAATCTCCTTAACTATAAAATTTAGGTTTTCAAGGACACTTATTTTCTAAAATCATTAAATTATTTACTTTGGTATTTTTTCACCCCTAACCATGCTTATACAATGATTATGCCAGAAAAAGTATTTAGTCAAATATTTCGTGCAAGATATAGTGTCACGATGCACTAACGTGCAGTATATCTTGTATGAAATGTTAATTTGACTTACTTTTTGTGGTTTTATCATCTATATTTAAAAAAAACCCTTGACTCTAACGTAGCGTAATCGTTTATCCTATATCTAGAGGTGAGCAAATGAGCTACAAAATCAAAGAAATTTCAGATTTATCCGGGGTCAGCGTGCGTACCTTGCATCACTATGATCAGCTTGGTCTCTTGAAACCCGATTCAGTCGCAGCTAATGGCTACCGCATCTATTCCGAGCAGAATCTCCTCAGATTGCAACAGATTCTCTTCTTTAAAGAACTGGATTTCAGTCTCGCGGAGATCAAAAAAATTCTCGACCATCCTGATTTTGAGCAGATTCATGCTCTAGAAAGTCAGCAAGCAATTCTAGTTAAAAAACGTACCCGGCTAAATCAGATTATCCAACTGATCACCCAAACAATCAACTCAATTCAAGGAGGTACCATCATGGAGAAAAAAGAGATGTTTCAGGCTTTTGACCTGACCGAGATCAAAAAAGACCAAGCAAAATATGCCGCCGAGGTGAGAGAGAAATATGGCGCTTCTCCCGCCTATCAAGAAAGCCAACAGAAGGCTGCTAAATATAACCAGCATGACTGGGAAAACATTATGGCAGCAGCAAACGAAATTTATACCAAGCTCGCCACCCTAATGGAGCTGCCCATTTCAGATCCTGAAGTTCAAGCTATGATTAATAATTGGCGCGAGCATATCAACCAAAACTATTACCAATGCACTTTAGAGATCTTTCGTGGACTAGGCGAAATCTATGTCGCCGACCCTCGTTTCACCAAAAATATCGACCAATATCGTCCCGGGTTAGCCGAGTTCATGCATCAAGCAATGAATTACTATTGTGAGCAGCAATCGGAATAAAGTATGTATTCACCATCAATTCTAGTGATTGCACTTCCACCAAACAGCACTCTACTAGCTCCAGTTTCATCTGTCTTCTTTTGCAGTTTAATCAGGTTATAATTGTTCACAAAACCATTCTGTTCGATCATTAAAGTCTGGTTTGACCAGATTTGCAAAGCAGTCAGATAGTATCCAAAAGCAGAATTTCCCGAGCCAGTGGCGGGGTCTTCCAGATAGCCAAAAGTAGGGGCAAAGACCCGTACGCGGTAGTCATGCTTCGCCTCCGCCACTTCTGGAGTAAAGACTTCAATAATATCGATCCCTGCTTTAATACAGAAGGCTTTTAGCTCCGCCAAATCCGGTTTCAGCTGCAATAGACTTTTCAATGATTTGATTGGCACGAGTAAGGTATTTAATCCGGCATTAATCAGCTTGAGTGGATAAGTATCATCGATCATTTCTTGCTCCAGTCTCAAGTTGCTGGCAATCTCCGCTTTACTTGGCAGTTCGAATTTTTCTTCGGGAAGAGGCGACATGATAAAAACTGCCTCTTCCTTTAGAATGCGGTTCTCTACCAGCAATTCGCCGCGATTAGTCTGAATAGTTATGGATTGATACTGTTGTAGTTGGGAATTATTCTTGATTAAATCATACATGATGGCAACTGTCGCATGACCGCAAAAATCCACTTCGCGTTCTGAGGAATAGTATTTCAACTCGAAGCACTGAGCTGACTTTTGATATATAAATCCCACTTCATTCACAAACCCTTTTAGCTCTTTAGCAATTCTTTGCATCTCTGCTTCATTGATTGCCTCTGCATTTTCCAGCCAGATATACCCAGCCGGATTGCCTGCGGAGAATTCCATTGCAAAAGCATCAATCTTTTTAAATTTGAACTTCTTCATCTCCGATTACCCCTTATTCAAAAAACAATTCTAAATTAATAGCTCCATTCCGGTACTGATTCGTTTAATTTGTTCTCCTAGCTTACTCGCTAAAAATTCAAAGGCAACTTCACCAGTACAATGACCGGTATAGAAGGTTATCTCAGTTTCAGCTAGTCCAGCCGCAATCTCTGCTAAAATCTTAGGGTCTTCTGATTTGCGATTCGTCGGACTAGACAGATGCATTCCGCCAAGATAACTACGAATCTTCTGCCCTGGGAAGAGTTGCTGCACTGATGCAATAATATTCAGTACTCCCCCATGTGAACAGGAATTAAAGATCACTAATTCCTGTCCATCCTTAATCACCAAAGTTCCCTCGTGACTAAAATCATCCTCTATTAACAGACCATTTCGTTTAACAAACAAATACTGATTCGCAGAGGGTTTCGGATAGTCTGCGACTGAATTTCTAATGAACCAGAGATTCTCAGTTAGTTGTAAATTCTCTTTTAGGCTGGTAATTCTCTGCTTAGTAGCTTCACTCGCCCTGAGTCCAATCGAGAATGGAAAGACCCCCCAAAGCTTACCATAGTACTCTGAATTAGGCTGATCAAAAAGATAGATCGGTGCTTGCTGATTCAGCTCACAAAAGGCATCCAATCCACCTGTATGATCATAATGTGCATGGGAGAGAAAGACCTCACTAACTTGGGAGAGAGCTACGCCAAGTTCGCTCGCATTTTTTAAAAAAGTAGCATCTTGCCCCAGATCAAGCAAGATCTGTCTGGTTGCTTGCTCAATTAACACTGCTAAACCATGTTGTGCTTTAAATCTCTGCTCTAAGGTAGTATTCTCAAGCAAAATTTTTATTTTAAGCATTACCGAAACACCTCATTCAAAAATTATTTTCCCAAAAATTCAT
>JBFYZC010000068.1:0-3169 GCA_041309705.1 Bacillota bacterium
AGCCCTAAAGGGCGAGGTTTTACGGGCGCATTTTATAAAATGTTTTTAATAAAATAATTTTAAAAATGGAGGCGAGTTAAATTGAAGACGATTAAAATTTTTGACACAACTTTGCGTGATGGCGAGCAGGCGGCAGGGATTAATCTGAATGTGACCGAAAAATTACAGATTGCTCAACAGTTAGTACGTTTGAATGTCGATGTGATTGAAGCGGGATTTGCGATTGCTTCTCCGGGTGATTTTGAGGGAATTAAGGCGATTGCTCGTGAACTTAAAGGGGTAACGGTATGTTCTCTGGCTCGAGCAGTAAAAGCAGATCTGGATCGTGCTTGGGAAGCTTTGCGTGAAGCGGAGGATCCTTTGATTCATACTTTTATTGCGACCTCAGACATTCATATGAAGTATAAATTAAATAAAAAACCTGATGAAGTTGTAGAGATGGCAGCGCAGGCAGTGCGTTATGCACGTAGTCTCTGTCAGAAAGTTGAATTTTCGGCTGAAGATGCCACCCGTAGTGATTGGGATTTTCTCTGCCGGATTTTTGCCAAGGTAATTGAAGCTGGTGCTACAGTATTGAATATACCAGATACTGTTGGGTATGCAGTTCCAAGTGAATTTGGGAAGATGATTAAATACATTCGAGAGAATACTCCGGGGATTGAGAAGGTTCAGCTTTCAGTCCATTGTCACAATGATTTGGGTCTGGCGGTCGCCAACTCATTAAGTGCAATTGAGAATGGGGTAGATCAGGTAGAGTGTACTATTAATGGTTTGGGAGAACGAGCTGGCAATGCTGCTTTGGAAGAAGTGGTAATGTCGCTCAAGACACGTGCCGAAAGTTTTCAAGCCAAGACTGAAATTATTTCGGAACAGCTTTATCGTTCCAGTCAGTTGGTCTCGACGCTTACCGGTAAACCGGTTCAGCATAATAAAGCAATTGTAGGTGCAAATGCTTTTTCTCATGAGGCTGGTATCCATCAGGATGGAATTTTGAAGAATCGTATGACTTATGAGATTATTACCCCTGAATCAGTTGGAGTTAGTCAGAGTCAATTGTTGCTGGGAAAACATTCAGGACGACATGCGGTGAAGAATCGATTGGAAGAACTTGGATATAAATTAAGTGAAGTTGAGGTTGATCGAGCCTATCAAAGCTTTATTGATTTGGCAGATAAAAAGAAAGAAGTTACAGATGTTGATCTGGAGGCGTTGGTTCGTAGTGAAACTCAAAGTCAGGATGAAGTTTTTACACTGGATTATTTGCACGTAAGTACTGGTAATTCTACAATTCCTACTGCGACGGTGCGCTTGCGTAAAAAAGATGAATTGATACAAGAAGCATCCTGTGGTGATGGTCCGATTGATGCAATTTATAAAGCAATTGACCGAATTGTTGGTTTTACAGCAGAATTAAGTGAGTATACAATTAAAGCAGTTACTTCTGGTGAGGACGCTCTGGGTGAAGTGGTGGTGAAGATTAAAAAGGATGGTCATGCTTATGTGGGGCGTGGTCTTTCCACTGATATTATTGAGGCAAGTAGTCTTGCTTACCTTCATGCGATTAATAAAGTGTTATAGAATATTTGCTGAGATTAAAAAACCGAGGGAAGTTTATTACCTCGGTTTTTGTCATTAATTAAAATTATTTTTTGACTTTTCTTTGATAGGTAGTAAATATTAGAAAAGCAATTGAAATCACCAGTAGGCAAAGGAAAAATTTTGCTGCAAAAGATGGTTTTTTGTAAATGATAATCCCAGTACCAGCGGATAAAATAGCAGAATCTTTTTTGAGTGAACTGCCGTTGCTGGAAAGATGAGTAATGATTCCGGGAACAGTGACTTTTAATGAACTAATCGCAATGCCATCAAACTTTAAAATTTGATAGTTTTTGTTGAGTTCATTAATTGATTCAAATTTTTTGCTTTTAAGATTGATTACATTGGTTGATTGATTTTCTGCAAGCCAGTTTTTGAGCGATTGGTGCTTGATGTTTTGGTTGGTTAAGTTGAGATCGGAAAGATAAATGGTGGCAGCAATAAAATCATTGTTCACGGTGAGATTTTTTAGTTGGACAACTTTTTTGGCGGCTCGTTGGTTAATCTGATTTATCTGATTTTTGATTTGAGCTTTAATTTTACTGGGATCTTTTTTGGTGCTGTTAAAGAACGGATCGTTTTTGGTAATGGTGTACTTGATCTCGCTGGAACCATTCTGGTTAATCTTCATTTCAACATCAACGCAACCGGAGAAAGCAAAAGTGAAGATCAGGCAGATGATTAATAATCCCAGCCATTTTGGTTTATCTGATTTATTCAAGGAAACAAGTCCTTTCTTTGGAGAATGAGTCTATTGTGTTTCTTTATAGTTAGCTAAAATTTTATCTAAAATCATACTTTCTTCTTTGGAGAGGTTGGGATCGGATTTTAATTTTTCAAAAACTCCAATGATGGCGGCGTCTTTGGTGTTATTCAGGTGACTTGTGAAGTAACTGATTATCTGATTGCGTTTGTCTTCTGGAATAGCATTAAAGACCGCTAGCAGTTCTTTGGGGTCTGAATTACCGATTTTTTGTATTAATTGTTCACCAAGTGCGTCAACACTGCCTGTTTTTATCGAATCGGCGAGTTGATTAAGAAGAGGTTCATTTTGCGTTGTGGAATTACTGGTATTTGGTGCTGCCTCGTTCTTTGGTTTGATAAAGTTTGTATAAACTGAAGCTACCAGAAAAACAGCAACGATTAATAATATAATGTTGATGATCTTTTTCATTTGAGACCTCCTGTTTTTGGAAAATATATATATGTAACCATAATATTTATATTCGCTAATTTTTCTGCTTTACCTTCCTTTTTTTGGATGAAAATTAAACTGGTATACTTTCCAAAAGATCTAGTTTGTTTTATCATCGCGAAAAATCCTTACTGCTCTAAATACTTTCCAAAAGATCTAATTTATTTTACCTTCGCGAAAAATCTTTACTGCTCTGGATGTTTTCACTCGATAAAATAAAAGACCTTTATTGGAAAGTATATTGATCTTTTCGCTCGATAAAATAAGAGATTTTTATTGTAAAGGATTTGGTTATTTATTTTTTAAATGAGGTTAAAATAGGATTAATTGTGGAAGGAGTGGTATCGTGGAAAAGATTCGTGTGGGAGTGATTGGAAT
>JBFYZC010000069.1:0-5435 GCA_041309705.1 Bacillota bacterium
CCACTGCGGTCTGCAGTTGCGGACCAACTGACTGTCTTAGTTGAGCAGTTTCTTTTAGTACAAAGCTCTCGCCTAATTTGGGAATAGTCGTACTCCAGCCAAATTTTTCATGAATTAATTTAGCAAATGTCGTCTGAGCACTCTGTTCACCATGTACCAAAAAAAGGTTACGCGGAGCAGTCTTAAAATGTTTTAGCCAATCCATCAACCCTGCTTGGTCGGCATGGGCTGAAAATCCGCCGATTACATTGATTTTTGCTTTAACGCCAATCTCTTCCCCCATAATCTTAACTACTTTAGCTCCTTCAAGTAGTCGTCTTCCCAAAGTGCCTTCAGCCTGATAGCCTACAAAGAGAATATTTGATTCGGGACGCCACAGATTATGTTTTAAATGATGCAGAATTCGTCCTGCCTCGCACATTCCGCTGGCAGAGATGATAATCGCTCCTTTTCCTAGTTCGTTGAGTTGTTTAGACTCTTCGGCAGTTCTGATGAAATGAAGATTGGGAAATTCAAACGGACTTTGCTGATGCTCAAACATTGCTTTGGTGTCTTGATCATAACATTCTGGATTATTACGATAAGTCTCAGTAACCGAAACCGCCATCGGACTATCAATGTAAACTGGAACATTAGGAATACTTTGATTATTTAAAAGTTCGCGAATATGATAAAGCAGATCTTGAGTTCGACCTACCGCAAAAGATGGAATGACCAAATTCCCACCTGATTGCACACTTTTAATAATCATCTGTTGTAATAAATCAGTTTTTTCTGCTGAATCTTCATGCAGTCGGTCACCATACGTAGATTCCACTAAAAGATAGTCTGCTTCACTAATCAATGCTGGATCCTGAATAATTGGCTGTGCCAGCTGACCTAGATCGCCTGAGAAGACCAATTTGGTAGTCTGATTATTCTCAGTAAGCCAGACCTCAATAATTGCTGAGCCCAAAATATGTCCTGCATCATTGAAACGCACTTTTACTCCAGTAACAGGCTCAAATTCCTCACGATAATTCAAAGGCTGAAAAAGCCTCAGTGTCGCCAAGGCATCATTAGCCGTATATAGTGGTTTCTGCTCCGGTTCACCTTTGCGAACTCTTTTACGATTACGCCATTCTGCTTCCATCTCCTGAATATGACCGGAATCCGGCAGAATAATTCCACAAAGATCCACCGTAGCTTTAGTGGCATAAATCGGTTTCTGAAAACCACTATTATATAAATGAGGTAATAATCCAGAATGATCTACATGAGCATGGGTTAATAATGCGAAGTCTAACGCTGCTGGATTAAACAGAAACTCACGTTGGTTTAGCTCGCGAATCTCTTTCGTACCTTGAAACATGCCACAATCAACCACAAAACGTACTTCTTTGGTTTCGATCAGATAACAGGAACCAGTCACTGTTCCTGCTGCGCCACAAAAAGTAATCTGCATCGCTTAAAACCTCCTAAATAAATTTATCGCAAAAATTAATTTTAATAATAAAAATGACGAGATTTCTTTTGACAAAACGGTAACCCTTTGCTATACTATTATCTGTAACTCATTCGGGGTGTGGCTCAGCTTGGTAGAGCGTTCGGTTCGGGACCGAAAGGCCGGAGGTTCAAATCCTCTCACCCCGACTATTTTTTTAGTCTGATACCTTAGGTACTCAGGCTTTTTTATTTTGCTGTTTAACCTATTCGCCACAACAAAGATTTTTCCTGTTATTCAACATAAAAGAGGCGACACCACTGTCGCCCTAAATAATCTCTCTAATTAATTGAATTTTCTCAACTGGTTGCTCACTAAAAGTATAACAAGCAAGAACTTCTGCCGCCGCCGCTTCCGCTTCAGTTTGACTGCTGGCATGAACTACTGCCAAAACATCTCTGCTATGAACACGTTCTCCAACCTTCACTTGTAGTTGAATTCCTACTTCCGGTTTAATTACATCCTCCAAGCGATCGCGTCCTGCTCCCATCTTCATCGCAATACTTCCTAGACCACGACAGTTTAACTGTTTAACCCAGCCAGTATATTCTGTTTTTACTGGTAGCTCCACCTTTGCCTTGGGCAATAATGCTATATTTTCAACCACTTCTGCACGACCACCTTGAGCTTCAATTAATTGCTTCAGTTTCATCAAACCTTGACCAGTTCTTAAAATCTCCTCGCAAACTAACTTACCCTCCTCAGGAGTAGCAGTTTTCTTCGCCATCCACAACATATGTCCTCCAAAGGTTAAACAGAGTTCAGTTAGATCAGCTGGTCCTTCACCGCGTAAAGTATGGATTGCTTCAGCAATTTCTAGGCTGTTGCCGATTGCTAAGCCTAAGGGTTGATTCATATCACTTAAGACCGCATGAAAACGTCTTCCGGCTCTGGTACCAATCTCCACCATTGTCTCAGCTAATTGATGTGCATCTTCATAGTGTCGCATAAATGCTCCATCACCATATTTGACATCCAAAATAACTGCATCCGCCCCTGCGGCAAGCTTTTTTGAAACAATGCTACTTGCAATTAAGGGGATACTCTCTACTGTTGCAGTAAGATCACGCAAGGCATAAAGCTTTTTGTCTGCCGGGACTAAACCAGCTGTTTGTCCAATTAAACCAATACCAATCTCCCCTACCTGTTTTAAAAATTCTTCCTTGGAGAGATTAGTACGAAAACCCGGAATTGATTCTAATTTATCAATTGTGCCTCCAGTATGACCTAAAGCACGTCCTGACATCTTGGCAACCGGAATTCCTGCTGCCGCTACCAAAGGTAATAAAACCAGTGAAGTTTTATCACCTACACCACCAGTACTATGTTTATCAATTTTAATTCCCGGAATTTCGTTTAAATCAACCATTCCACCTGATTTCGCCATCTCTAAGGTTAGTGCAGTGCATTCCGCAAAAGTCATCCCACGAAAGAAGACTGCCATGCACCAAGCACTCATCTGATAATCAGGAATCTCACCTTTTACAAAACCATCAATTAAAAAGGCAATCTCCTCTGCGGTCAGTTCTCCACCTTCGCGCTTCTTCCAAATCAAATCATAAACCCGCATCGGCTCACACTCCGGTATATATATTTATTATTTATTAATTAGACTAGCAAATTCTTTTCCAACTGACCAAGGTTCAAGCTCAAACCAATGAGCCAGACTCGCTGCCAGATCAGCAAAACTCTCTCTAATTCCAAGATCTACTCCAGTTTTGATTTGTGAACCATAGACTAATAATGGTGTATATTCACGCGAATGATCCGTACTACTGGTGGTAGGATCACAACCATGATCACCCGTAATAATTAAGAGATCATCATCTCGTAATTTAGAAATATTTTCGCCTAGCCATTGGTCAACCTCCAGTAATGCTCTGCCAAAGCCTGCCGGATCATTACGATGTCCATAGAGCATATCAAAATCAATACAGTTGGCAAAGACCAATCCGCTAAAGTCTGCTTGCAATAATTGAGTTAAAAATGCTAAAGTTTCCCGATTATTATGGGTATGATTGGAGTCAGTTAAGCCTTGAAAGTTAAAAATATCCTCAATTTTACCTACTCCATAAACAGTCAAGCCAGCTTTTTTTAAGCGTTCTAAAATAGTTTCTCCAATCGGATTGAGAGAGAAATCTTTACGATTCTCTGTACGGGTAAAATTACCAGGTTCACCTAAGAAAGGTCTGGCAATCACACGACCAACCGCATGTTCACCCTGCAATAATTCACGGGCAATCTCGCAGTAACGGTAGAGCTCAGGTACTGGAACTACCTGTTCATGGGCGGCAATCTGAAAGACACTATCAGCAGAAGTATAGACAATTAAAGCTCCAGTACGCAGATGTTCTGCTCCCAGTTCCTCCAGGATACCAGTTCCCGAGGCTGCCTTATTACCCAGAACAGCTTTAGCAGTACGTCGTGAAAATTCTTCAATCACTTCACTTGGAAATCCTGCAGGATAAGTAGGAAAAGCTTTGGGAAGAATCAGACCAGCAATCTCCCAGTGTCCCGTGGTGGTATCTTTGCCTGCGGAACGTTCCGCCAATTTTCCATATGCCCAGCCGGTGGCTTCAGCAGAGACGCCATTAATCTCAGTTAGCTTGCCCAAACCTGCTTTTTCTAAATTAGGTAATGTTAATTTTCCTAAAACTCGTGCGATATTTCCTAGGGTATTGCTGCCTTGATCACCATAATCTGCGGCATCGGGTAGTTCTCCGACCCCAACCCCATCCAAAACTATTAAAAATACTCTGTTGATCTTCATTTCTTCTCCTCTACATGACAAACTTGAAAAATGAAACCAATTCCCTTGTAGTGGTTCTAAATAGAACTACTATTTCATCAATCAAACTTTCTATCTTATAAATTTAAATCTGCTAATAATTCTTCACTGAAAATCCCTTGACAGATCTCTCTGACTTCACCAGTCATTCGCAGTTGATACTGATCATCGAGGGCAATCTTCAGATCTCCACCCAACATTTTAATGGTTACTTCGGCATCGATCAAGTCTTTTTTATACAGGACACTTGCCACAGCACAGGAAGAACTACCCGAAGCCAGAGTAAAACCAGCTCCACGCTCCCAGATCAAGACCTCAACCTCACGACGATTAATTACCTTGGCAAACTGTACATTAATGCGGTTAGGAAACATCTGATAGTTTTCCAGCAATGGACCATATTTCTTAATTTCATTAATATCTAAATTGTCTTTCAAAATAACACAATGCGGATTTCCTACCGAGACACAGTTAATCAGATACTCTTGATCCTCAATGCTAACTTTTTCATCAACCACTTCAGGCTGCTGATACTTAGTTGGAATTAAGTCTGATTGAAAGATAGCCTGCCCCATATCGACGGTAATTAATTTTGCTTTATTATTTTTAGTCTCGACAATATTTGCTTTAACAATTCCACCTTTAGTCTCTACTGTAAATTGATTTTTTTTGATAATTCCATAATCATAAAGATATTTGCAGAAAATACGCAGCCCATTACCACTCTTTTCTGCTTCTGAGCCGTCAGGATTATAGATAATTAAACCAATATTTGCTTGTTCAGACTTTACTTTCAAGAGAATCCCATCCGAACCAATTCCAAAATTTACATTGCAAATTCTTTTAATAGCTTTTTCTGTCAATTCAAAGGTAATATTCTCTTCCTCCAAAACTACGTATTCATTTCCTAGACCATGTGTCTTCACAAAGGTATTCTTTAACATTTTCTTTCCTCCGGTTTAATTTTTGTTTATAGATGTAAATCTATGACGCACCAATTGTTCTTTTAATTTCTGCAGCTAATGGATAGATCCTTTCAAGTGGCAAGAGTCGTTTGGCTTTTTGAAAATCACCTTTCTTGCAAAAATCAAAAACTTTTCTAGTTAATGGGGTGTAGTCTCTGATCTCCACAATCCAATCTGATACAAACTCTTCGATCAACAC
>JBFYZC010000070.1:0-6237 GCA_041309705.1 Bacillota bacterium
ACTAATACATAAGCTAAAACAAGAATCGCCCCTTTAGTCTTTGATAAAAGGAGTTATGTTAATGAAGAATAATCTAAATAAAATCTTCCCTTTTCCAACCGTACAGTATATCCCACTGGCAATTAACACTATCAGCAGCGGAGCAGTTCCAAAAGCCCATCAAAAAAATACCCTTAGAAAAATTATTGTGGGCGAAGATCTGCTATCTTATCGGGCAACACTACAAAACGAGTATGGAATCTCACTACCGCATAGTTTTCCTGCTGACACCTGCCCGATTCTTGTCTTAAACTTAAAAGTTAATACTGTGAAATACCGCAGTTTCTATCTCACCATGCTCGGTACTCCCATACCCAACAGCTATCAACTTTTTACTATTCCTAAAAGTCGAATTTATAAAGATAAATTATATTTTGAAGTTTATCAGGCAGAGACCGGTGAAAAATTAGCCAGTTACTCACGTTTCCTTGCCACTGCCAACTTAGCAATGGCGAAAAACTGATTTTCAATCACCCTTTAGCAATGACTGATAACCCCAATGAGTCTCCAGGGCAGTGCGTTCCCAAGTATAATAAGTCAGTATCTTCTCCCGCAACTCAGGATTCACAGGACGCTCCCAGGCACGCTGCAAAGCTTTTAAAATGCTCTCCACATCTCCAGGTTCACAATAATCAACTAGCTCATCAAAGTACTCTCTAGGACTGCCTTTTTCGGTTGTTACAATCCGACATCCGGCTAAGGCAGCTTCTAGGGAGACCAGACCTGGAGTATCGTACCAGCTTACCAAAGCATGTACCTTTGCTGCCGCATACGCTGATGCCAATTCTAGCGGGGTCATCGTCTCCAAGAATAATACCTGCCCCGCTCTTGCCAGACGACGACATTCCTGGTAATAATCCAGATCATTAACTGGTCCAATCAAAACTAACTGATAGGGAGTCTCTCGAACTGCCCGAATCAGTTGCAACTGATTTTTACGCCGACAGATCCGTCCCACCGAAAGAATAAAATCGCGACAATGATATTTCGCCACAAACCTTTCCGGACTGGCACTGGCAAAAAACCGCTCCGCCGCAGTGGGGACAATCACTGCTGGTGGAAGTTTTTTGAAATCCTTCTCAAGCTCAGCTAATTCCAACCACGAATTGGGCAGTATCAACTCCACCCCCCGCAAGATCTCTTCACGCAGTGGCATGGTTGATTGATACCAAGAACGAAAATACTCCGCTTGCTCCTCGAGCTCCAAAAATTCCTGCGGATTCCAATAGATTGGGGAGAGAACGATCTTTTTTTGCTGGGCTTTCGCATTTTGAAAATACTGATAAGTCTCCGCCACCGGAATTAGATTAAAGAGATGCACCAGTTGATACTGAGCTAGATCAACGTCTGAAGCAGTATCAATCTCAGCCTGCACTCCTCGGCGCACTAAGTATTCCTTAGTTTTCACCACCTGAATAGTATCTCCTGCCAATGACTGTAAAAAACTAGCACGATTTTGCAACAAAACCCGCACGCTTTTATTCCTCCCCGCCCAAATTCTCTAATGCCAATTCTAATTGAAGTAAAAAACGCTCTTTCTGCCAGAGAAGCTGCTTTAGTGGTAGTAACTTCAATTCTTTCACCCAGGCAGACCAATTCAGCTCTTCAGCTAGCGCAGGCAGACTCTTTTGAAAAGTATGGGAAAAACTCTCAGTACATAAATATCCCTGTTGATTCCAGTATTCCAACTGACCTAGAACCACTCCTCGCATCCAAAGTATCTCTCCACTTCGTTCCCAGCTTAACTCAGCCACAGTTGCCTGCTGCTCCACCAGTTCAAAAAGTTTACCACCAGTCAGCTTCAGCTGTTGCTCCAGACAGATACTATATCCCAAGTCAGATCTTTCATTTACCTTGATCAAAGGCATTCTATTACTCAGTGCTAATTTCACTTGACGTTCCAGCAAAAAATGTCCTCGAAAAGATAATAAAGCCTGATAATTTAAACTTTTTCCCTGCTGCTGATAGCGATCGTATTCCAGCAGACCCGCTAATTCCAGCTCAACCTCTGGTAGCAGCTCCTCCCAGACAAAATTCGCTTGAAAGAAAAAACAAAAAATCTCCTCACGATACTCCGACTCCTGAGTGGCATAGTTTACTAAAACTTCAAGTCTACCCTGTACTGCCAGCCAGCCTTGATACGCCTTGCTCTGATAATTCAAGAGTTTACTTTGCAAACTAATTATTCGCTCGGGCAATTGCGCCAATTGCAAGGTCTCGGTTTTCATCAAACTAAACTCTCTGACTTCGCCTACTGTTTTAACCAGAACTTCCACTGGCGAACTCTCACTCACGCTTAAACAGACCAATTCCCGTTTTTTAATCTGAAACTGATAATTACAGAGCACCATCAATTCAAGCCGTCCATCACGCCACGTAAAATTCTGTAAACATGGCTGAAGCTCAAGAAGCACCACCTGATTATTCTCCAACGAAACCCCATTTAACTGAGGAATTAACTCCTCAAAAGCTACCGGAAACTCAGCCAAAACCTCCCGTCCATCACGTATCAGATAAGTCGTGACCAGCAGCTCACTACTTACCAGCAGACCATTACGAGTCAGTCGAGTTGATTGCTGCTGTACTGACAAACTCACTTCCGCGGTCGGTGGGGCTACGAAATCAACCACCAAAGTTTGCAACGACTCCCAATTTCCATGCTTAAGTAAGCATAAAGTTTGCACCATCAAACTTTCCGATCCATCAGGTTTGGCAACCGGACAGCAAAAAGTCTGCTCGCGAAGTAACCACCATTGATAATTGAGTTTCACCGTGATTAACCAATCTTGTCCATTACACTCAGGTATCCAGACACTTTCAGCAATCGCTCCCTGAATCCGCCAGCAAGTCTCATCTTGCCAAAGATTTTTTGCCAGCTGCGTTGTAAACTCCCGCGAAAAATTCACTTCCTCTAAGACTGATTCAGCGTTACAATAACGCAATACTCCGCGTAATTCACCCGTAAAGAACGGTAATCTTTTATCCGCTGCCAACAAGACCTCCCCACGCAACTCTTCTGGTTTGGCATCCCTTGGCAAAGTCAAGGAAAACTCCAGCAAGAAACTTTCCGTTCCTGTAGCAACAATCTCCGTCAACTCCACCGAACGACTCTCAACTACTGGCAGCTGTTCCCTTAATTCCAAAGTGAAGCCCTGCTCCAGCAGTGCGGTCTCTTTAAACTCGGTCTCCATTGACCAGAGAAAATAGTCCTGTTTTAAGAAAGTACGCCATCCTTCACTTGGTAATTCCAAACACTCACCCAGCTGCAATGCAAATTGCAAACGATCCACTGTCCGGCGCACTCCTTGTTCTGTTTGATACCTGATCTCACGCGCAATAATTCCAGTTGCTTGCAACCGACCAGCCTGCAAATTATAGTTAATCTCCTGCAAAAGTGCATGAATCATCAGAATCCGTCGCCCCGCTAATTCTGGTCGGACAGTAATTATTTTGAAGCTGCTGGTACATGCAGCAACCATCCAACCAAAACCCCCCCGACAAAAGATTCTTCATCATATATATGCTAAAATATATAATAAAATGTAAAAGACGCATAATCATGCGCCTTTACATTAATGAGTGATTATTAGAGGAAATAAGGACCATACGGAGAGACAATCTGGACTGATAACTGCTCAGTCTCGGTAACCTTCACAAAGAACTCGATAACCACTTTCTGATGTAAGGTTGTGCTATCAGTTAATTCAAAGAGGATCGTCTCAATTCGAGCATCCACACGAACGTTCATACACGGAGCAGCGCCAACAATATCCAAGAAAGTGCTGAATGGGATATCTTCTGCTTGATGATGTTCCAGGTTATCCTCGGCGATATAAAAGATCTGTTTATGCAAGATACCCTGAACAATTACTTTGTCATTGATAATCTCAGTAGTCAGATTACGAATACTGGCGACAATCTCACGAATCTTAATCGTTGGTAAAGGTAGGGTGAAGGAATTCTCCACTAAAATTTGATTGGTATTCTCGCCCACTACTGTCTCCAGTTTCAATAAAGCACCCGGACCGAGGAGAATATTCAACTGGACACTCTCAGTAACTTTAACAAAGAACTCGACCACTACTTTTTGCAATAAAGTATTCTCATCTAACAATTCAAAATGAACAAACTCAATGGTTGGAACAACTTCTACATCCATGCCACAGGTTACACCTGGAATATCTACAAACGTTGAGAACTCAACATCTTCACCTTGATGATACTCAATATTATTCAAACCAACAAAGAAGATCTGTTTATGAATGATTCCCTGAATAATTACTTTGCTATCAATAATGTGCATCTCTAGATTACGAATCTGAACCTGAATATCATCAATCTTAATGGCGGGAGTAATTAGTGTGACTTGATTTTCAAATAATTCTTGTTTGGTATTCTCGCCGACTACTTGGTCAACGCGTACTAATGGACCTTCACCGGTAACTACATTCAATTGTCTTGCTTCAGTAACTTTGACAAAAAATTCAATTACTACTTTCTGATGTAGCGTGGTGCTGTTTAATAAATTAAAAATTACAGTTTCAATCGCCGATTCAATCTGTACATTCATTCCCGGCTCTGCTCCAGGAATATCTAAAAATGTACTAAATGGAATATCCTCTGCTTGATGATGTACAATATTATCTTCTGCAACATAGAAGATCTGTTTGTGTAAGGTTCCTTGAATGACCACTTTGTCAACAATTACATCCGCAGTGACATCACGAACGCTGGCATTAATATTTCTAACTTTAATAGCTGCCAAATCAAGAGTAACATTGCGTTCAATTAATAACTGCTTAGTATTCTCCCCGATCACCACTTCAGCGCGAATCAAAGGATCCATGAAAAATGTACCTCCTTCATATTTTGGGTTTCCTGAGTGATTCAATCAAACTTGCTGCTACTAACTGCCATTAGGCTCTCTTTATTTATTAGTAACTGTCAAATTTAATTAAATCTTTTAGCAAAGAGCGACCTTTCTTGTTGCTGCACTTGCTGCACCTTTACGAGAAGCACTTAATCTGCTCTTAAAGATGGTCTCCATCGAAGCTTGAGCTCAAAAGCTTCTTAACTTCAACCATAACTGATTAGGAATCGTCCAAAACTAATCTTCACCCACAAGGCTCGACTGGTCTTCTTCCAATTCCATCAGCGAGGATTCGGCGGTGTCTTCAGCAAATTCCACAAGTGTAAATCTTTCTGATGTCGGCTCTGATAGTTTTAACTCATGAAACCAGGTCAGCCAGAGTGTCAAGGCAATCATAATTCCCAGGTACGCTAGCAGTCCCAGAAAAAATGAGATTCCCATCCTTAACTCCTCCCCGCACTCTTCTGCTTAACCTCCGCTTATTTGTTACTATAATATATAGGCAGTTGGCTTTTGGTGCTAAAATTAGCAACTTTTTTTCGTCGAAAAAGCTAGAGAGTAATTTCCACTGAAAGCAAGACATAGTATTAATAGAGGCTGGAGGCTGGAGACTGGAGGCGAGAGGCGAGAGGCGGGAAAGGATACACTCCCCCCGCGATTCCGCGACCCCCTCGGCAGGGATGCACTCCCCCTGGCTTCGCCTTTCCCCCTCGGAGAGGGATACACTCCCCCTATGCTTCGCATTTTCCCCCTCGGAGAGGGGGATTTGGGTTGGGTGCAGGTGTGGAGAATTGGTAGGTGGAGTTGGTAGTGAGTACTTGTATGGTTGCTTTGAAAGAGGTGAATAGCAGTAGGGTGTAGGTAATTTACCAAGAGAATTTCATGTTACTTTAAACTAATCCCCCTCGTTTTGGATGTAGGATGCGAGAGGTTGGAAGTGAGAATTTATAAAAGCAATTCCCACCTCTCACTTCTCACTTCTCACATCCAGATTGAGGGGGAAGCGCGAAGCGCAGGGGGAGTCGTTCCAGCCTCTAGCATCTAGCTTCCAGTGTAGGAATCGTTCTCGGTCATGTAGGAATGATTCACCGTCACGTAGGAATCGTTCCCGACCATGTAGGAATCATTCCCGGTCACGCAGGAGTCGTTCACCACTTCGTAGGAATCGTTCCCGGTCATGTAGGAATCATTCCCGGTCATGTAGGGATGATTCACCGTCACGTAGGGGCAACCCCCTGTGGTTGCCCAACCATTCCCCGTCACCGGGTTGCCCTGTAGAGACGCACTGCCGTGCGTCTCTACAGGGCAGGCACGGTGACCTGCCCCTA
>JBFYZC010000071.1:0-3212 GCA_041309705.1 Bacillota bacterium
TACCAAATAGGCTAAATAAGCAAACATTACCATCGTCACTAACGAATGCCCACTTGGAAAACTGTATCCGTTCTCAACTACTAATCCTTCCAGTTCAGGACGGGCACGCTGAAATGATGCTTTTAAAAGTTGTGCTAATTGGTAAGCACCTAGCACTGCCAGATCATAGATCACCATTTCCGACCAATGACGTCGCAATAACCAGCCCAACAATGTAAAACCGAGTACAATTAAAATCACAATCTGCGTTGATCCCAAAGTAGTAACCAACTTCATCAGCGAAGTAAGCCATTCGGTACGAAAACCCATCACGAAATTAATGATCAGCTGGTCAAAACCATGTAGTTCCTTCTCTAACATCTCCTGGGCAACTTTGGCAAAGATCAAAAAACCAAAGATCGTTAAAGTCGCCCCAGTAATTAAAAACCAGGCAAAATGACCCACTGGAACTGCTTTCTGCCCCAAATGTTCCACTAACTTTTCCCACAGTTGTTGCCACTTTTTAAACAATGGCACCAGATATTTTTGGGTCAATCCATAATGCCACATAATCCAGACAATTGCAGCCAGTGCCACTAGCAAAACCAAATTTCCTGGACCCAAAAAACGTTCCACATATTGAACTACTTGTTGACCATAGAGCACCAGTAAAATTGCTTCGCCTACAAATCTAATACTACGGGCAATTATTGAGGCAGGTACAAAAGTAAGAATTCGCACGCGAAAAACTCCCGCCGCAATTGAAAAGATCTTATAAGGAATCGGAGTCATTCCACCAATCGCAATCGCCCAACCACCATTACGCGCAAAGCTGGCTTCTAATTTAGCAAGCGTTTTCTCAGGAATTAGCTTTGCTAAAAGTGGTCGCCCTAGACGAAACCCAATTGCATAACCCAGCAATCCACCTAGCACTGATCCTGCTACACCTACCCCAGCATAGTAAAAAGCCAGTTCTGGTTTGGCAATAGTCATTGGAATCGATAATAAATATGGTGGGATCGGAAAAAATGATGCCTCAATAAATGAGAGTACAAAAAGACCCACTGTCCCATAGGATTGAAAAAATTCAATTATACTTTGAATCCAGGTTGACATGGTTACTCCTTTTATATATTTATCATGATTTAACGTCAAAAATAAGTATTCGTTACATACTTTCCAAAAAATCTTTCTCAAATAATCTTTTCGCTTTTCACTTCAAAATTCCTCTTCACAAATAGGCTGCTATATATTTTCCGGTAAAGATCTTTTATTATATCGAGTGGAAACATCAATATACTTTCCAATAAAGATCTTTTGTTTTATTGAGTGAAAATATCTAGAGCACTAAGGATTTTTCACGATGATAAAATAATTTAGATCTTTTGGAAAGGATAGCTAGTAATAAGGGTTTTTCACGAAGGCAAAATGAAATAGATCTTTCGGAAAATATATAGTTATATTTAATGTGTTTTTATCCCATACTGACCTGTCTTGGAATCTGTAAATAATGGTAAATGTGGTGGGGCAAAGGTAAAAACTACAAAACTGATCGCAACCATCACTAACAAAACTACACCCACTCCATTCCACCAGCGTGGCACAGCTTTGACTAATAAAAGTTTCGAAAAATTGTCCTACCAAAACAGCAATTACAAAGCTCAAGAGATCTACTACCAGTAATGTTCTCCCAACAATGCTGGTATAACTGTAAAAAATCATCACAATTATCAATGGCATAGCGAGAATCCCCACTGCTTTGGCAAACCAAAAATTCGGATACTCACGCTTTAAAAATGGCATTTCGATTATTGCCCACAAGACTGCTGGCCAGAAAGTCAGTTTCAAATGCTCCCACACACTCTCATTCACTGCACCGAAGATCGCGATCAACCTTGTTTCACCACTCCATTCATAGACAAAATGTAATAATGTTCCCAAAATAATAATTAAGACTGTACCCCACATCTCCCAACGCAGCACCTTTTTCAAGCAACAATCCTCCTATACCAATTTCAACTCTTCGTTTATCTTACGCTACTTGAAGCTCAATCTTACTATATAATAAAACCCCAAAAAGTAAGTCAAATTGATTTCCACACAAAATATACTGCACGTTAGTGCGTCGTGACACTATATTTTGTATTGGATATTTGACTAAAATACTTTCTGTGGCATTATCACTATATATTTTCTACAAGATCAAAAAAATACGAAAAACAGCTTACTGACATCGATGATGAGCGGGTCGTGGAATTGCGAGGAGTCCCACTTCTAACCTCCCGCTTCTAACATCTAAATAGAGTGCATCCTTTTCCAACTTCTCGCTTTCCACAAAAAAGACGCACTACTGTGCGTCTCTACGGGCAACCACAATGGGTTGCCTCTACAAATCTCGCCTCCCGCATCTCACTTCACACCTCTAATTCCCACCTCTCGCATCCCAATTCTAATTTCTAAATTCTTAACTACCCTGTAATAGCTGCATCACTGATTGTGGTTTCTGATTCGCCTGCGCGAGCATTGCCGTCGCCGCCTGTGACAGCACATTGGTCTTCGAGAACTCCATCATCTCAGCTGCCATGTCGACATCGCGAATACGAGATTCGGCAGCCGTCAAGTTCTCGGAAGCAACACCCAAGTTATTAATGGTATGCTCCAGACGATTCTGCACCGCACCGATACTGGAACGTTGTGCGGAAACCCGGCTAATTGCGCTATCAATCGTCGTAATTGCCTTTCCAGCCGAAACTGTATCGGTCACCAAAATATTACTGACTCCCAGAGCAATCCCGTCCATCCTTCCAATTGCTGCACCCATATCCTGCATCTCATTGGCACCAATCTGAAAAACCTGAGAATTATCTACTAAATGCACATAAGTGCTGTATGTGTTAACTGTATCACCTGTCAGATCGAATTTTTTGGTAGTACTATTATACGTAACATCAATATCAGCATTACTATCAAATTTAACATCAACATTCTGATGCACAATTCCAATTAAAGTATTCCCAGAGATCTCAACATCTTCGGCAATAATATTCGTTGCATCATGGGCATCAGTCACCGTGACACTAAATTTACTCTCGGTTGCTTCCTGTACTGTATTAAAGCCCAAGGCATTAATCAACTGCTCACTACCAATTACATTAATGACACCATCCTGACCCGCCTGAGCCGAACGAATCACAAAAGTACCTTGAGTTGATTCCACGCTAGCACTATCTTCA
>JBFYZC010000072.1:0-5349 GCA_041309705.1 Bacillota bacterium
TCATTGGTAACGCTAATTCAGTCTCGAAAAGCTCTGCGTTACCTTTTTCAAGCCAACAAAGACTCTTGCGCCAGCCTAAATGCAACTGACCATTAACTTTTCCGGAAAGAAAACGATATAAAGAGCTCTCTGGCAGCACCTTTCCCGCTTTAGCGGCGTCAAGATTCTTAGCTTTAACCACCGTTTTTCCCGTTAGTGTATCAATTCTGGTTTCTCCAATACTCTGCAGCGTAACTCCTTGATTAAAATCTGATTTTCCTTGTATATCCCAGCTAACTACCGGATTATTACGCATGGAAACACTTCCGTTAACCCCAAAGAGATGATACTTCCCATACTTAAAATCCTCATAGTCTAAGGTTGCTTCCCTAATTTGCAATTTCGTCTGCCATAACATCGATTTCTTTTTCGACTTAGGAAAATATTTTTGAAAGTTCCATCCAGCTTCAGTTCGTACTAGTTTTAAAGTTGGTTTTTCCAAAATAATCTCACGTAATGCAGTTTCCGGATGAGTTGGATCTTTCAGTAGTAACAATGGATTAAATTTCAGTTTAATTTGAGCTGTTTGAATCGGAATACTGCCATCTTCACGATCTTTAATCACAATCTGGCTGCCAATCAGTTCATTAGCACCCTGATAATGCAATTTACCAAGTTTAATCTCTAAACCATATTTTCCAATATTTTTTTCTAATAATCTTTCTACTTTACCTGTTAAAGAAGCATCTTTTAATAACGCATTTGAAAAATACCAACCACCAATGATTAAACTGGTGCTAAGCGCAAGCAGAGTTATTACTTTAGTGCGCATTGCAAGAACCATCACAAACCTCCGAACCAGAATTAAAAAATATAACATAATAATATATATAGTGGAAGCCTTATCTTTTTGACGTAAAAAGATTACATTTTGTTCCAAAAGTAAACTTATATGACTATTTACCTTTTAACAAGTCCATTCCAGATCAGATGCAACATTGAGAGTACAATCTGATCAACTGAATAATTAGCCTCGCTCTGAAAAATCTCTAAAGCACCATCAATTAATTTACAAAGATATACCGCAGTAATCTCTGGATTACTTTCCCAAAATTTATTCTGTCTAATCCCCTCTTGAATCAGCTCTGCGATTTGACGTTGATGCTGATTTTTAATTAATTCAACCTGCTTTATAAAATCAACCTTCTCAGAATATACTCGCGCAGTTAATAGCTTAAAATAGCTTGGTTGATTTTTAGCAAATCGCAACAAATTAGTAATTACCTTGCCTAATTTAGCACGCAACTCTTCATCCTGATGAATATTTTCTGTAAGTGCCTGATCACGTAAGTTGGCAGCACTTTTTAATAATTCAAGATAAAGGAGCTCTTTATTCCGAAAATAGCGATAAATTACCCCTCTGCTCATTCCAGAACGTGCTGAAATCTCTCCAATGGTTGTTTGTTGATAATCTTTTAAAGCAAAAATCTCAAGTGCCTGAGTTAGAATTATCTCTCTTTTCGCCAGATTATCTTCTGTAGTCATTTTTTATTTATAATACCCCTCACTTTATTATAAACGTAATTAGTTACTGATTAGTTACAAAATATCCCATCTATTTTTCAAAAAACATATAGTACACTTTAATTATTTAGTTAAATATACAGCTTATTTATTTTTAAAAAACTTACAAAATTCTTCCATAGTTTTTTCGGGATCAGCACCATTATAGTCAACAATATTTTTTAAATGAACAAATGAATCAAGGTCAGTTCGTTCAAAGAGAATTCCAAAGCCACCATCAGATTTACGTACTACTCTAGCGAATATATGAATTTTTTCTGTTTCATCAGAATTACCCATTAGATTAATTTCGATCTCAAACTCATCTCTCAACTCAAGTGGGGCATTGGTCTGTAAAAAAACTCCTCGGAGACTAAGATCACTAATCTCACCCTCATATATCTGTTCTTGATACTTAATTATTGCAGCAACATGAAAAGAAACCCGGGAGAATTGGCGTTTCTCCATTTTTTAATAAAACCTCCCACTTATAAAATTTGCCATTTAATTACAAAATTCCTGCTTGTATTGGCATGATCTTTTAAATTTTAACCATTTTTTTCACTAAATAATCTTATATTTTTATCACTCCAAAATGAAAAATTCCTTTACTGTCATCCTGATTCCTGCTGGAATTATTCCCCTCGCTTTCAGTTATTTTTAGCCAAACTATTCTTGCGCAGCTCCGCCACAATCCAGATAAATATTGGAAGAATCACCACAAAAATAAATCTACCATAAACACAAACTATCTGTTGAAAGCTAATTCGATCCATAATATTTGCAAACCAAAAACTGGATAAATTTAAAACAATCAACCCCAGCGGTATCGCAAATACGCAATAATTTTTAAGGCTAAAAATTTTGCTAACTCCATAGCAAAGCATATAAAAATTCAAGGTAAGCTTCACAAAATTAAATGCAACATTTAAAACTAAAACGACCTGTTCTGAACGTTTCAGACCGTCCAGATTTAGTTTGGAAATAGCAGCATAGATTGGGAAATACGAAATTTGAAATAAATCCGAGCCGAGAACCATTATCTCGGATGTGAAAGTAGCGAGCAGCCACAATCCCGCCAGCAAGAATCCTGACAAATATACTTTATAATAGGAAGTTTGATTTTTTAATGCTGTCAGTACCATCATCATCATCGTAGCTTCACCAAAAAAAGAAGTAAATAGAAAATACGCTTCCTGAAAAACTGGTTGATAGCCATTATATAAAACTGGCTGCAGATTCTCTAGATTCATTTTAGTGATTAACAGCAAATTCACTCCAACAACCATCGGCATCAAAATTGCAAAGAATAACCCTGCCCAGCGCGCAATATTCTGTAGTTTAATTTTAATCATTAAGACTACCAAAGTTATTGAGATTAGATTAAAGATAAAATTCGGTGTCTCTGCCAAGCTATTAGTAACAATATATGTTCCTTCATCCCAAAGATTGACTATCGTAAATTGTAAAATAGCCACCAACATCAGCAGTCCTAAGAGTTTACCAACCCATTTGCCAAATAAACTATTAAGAATCTCAAAAAAATCCTGCCCCGGAAAGAGACTTAAAATTCGTGCCGCAAGCAGTATCAATGGTAAAGTAAAAATTATGGCGAATACAATTGAAAGCCAGAGATCAGTCCCGGCACTCATTCTACTCCCATAAACAATAATACCACCAACATAAAAGAAAAGCAAAATAATTCCCTGTTTCTCAGAGAGCACTAGCTATTCACCTCGCAACACGCGCAGTTGCTTACGCTTCACCCAGGCAACCACTAAAAACCAGATTGGGATCAATACTTCAAACGGCAGCGCAAGATACTTCCAGTATGCTAAATTCTCAAATAATTCCATAATACTTGCAAAATCTACTAAACCTAGAATCAACATCAATAGTCCAACCGGAGTGACAAATGAACGATAGTCAGATAATTTGAAAAGCATTGCCACTCCGCGACAGGCTCCCAGTAAACAAAGGCTAATCTTATAAAATGCGGCAGTAAAAAACAAGACTGCGGCGATGACTTCAATATTTTTCAAAAAACCAATCGGCGTCAGTCCCAAAGCTTTATAAGAAGGAAAATAGCTAATCAGATAATTATTCTCACCTAATAGCATCAATTCACCGAGCACCGCACTGATAATAACGCCTCCACCCAGCAACAACCCCACCTGATAGGTCAGCTTAAGCTTAGTCGGCTCACGTAGCACATCCATGATTAACCAAAAAACCACTAATTCCGCAAAAGGAAAGCTGAATGATTCCCAAGCTCCCTGAAGCACTGGCTGTAACCCTTGGCTCATCACTGGCATCAACTTCTCAAAACTCATCTGCTCAGTAGGAAGCAGCACTGCTTCCACCGTGAGGATCAGCACCAATAATCCGGTCAGCTCGGCTGCTCGTCCCAGCACCTCAATTCCTAATTTTACTACAAAAATAGCAACAATACTCATAAAAAGCATCGGAAAGATCATCGGGGTTTCCGGAAAGTTTACTGTAATCAAAAACTCCCCAAAATCACGCAAGACCAAAGCACCTAAATAGAAAGCAAAAATGGTATAAAGCAGTACAAAGAGTTTGCCAAAAAATTTTCCATTTAATCTTTCCGCGATCATCAGGATGTTTTTTCCTGGTAAAATATTGAAAATATTAGCATAAATATAGATTAATAAAAATTCCCCTAATACAGCCAGAATCACTGCTAGCCAGGCATCTTTACCTGCCGGAGCTCCAAGCGAAAAAATAATTGCGCTCCCGTAGAGATAAAGCAAGATCAGCGCAGCTCCTTGCTTAACATTAATCTTTTCTTGATTCACTTTTTTGCTCCCAGAGGTATGACTTTTAGTAGTTATTAACATCAAGCTCGGTTTAGACCATTATATTCTTTCATCTTCTTTTATATTGTTTCATTTTCTTTTATATTCTTTTATCATCGCTTAAATTCATTTATTCTGCGATTTGAATCGGACGGCGAGTCAAGGCACTACCACGAATCTGCAGTTCTACGCTTACCTGAGTTTTCAGTTCGCTAAAGACCTGTTCCCAACGCGGGGCAAGTTGTTTCCAGACTTTAGGCATCTTGCGTTTTAAGGTAGCACCGAAGCCGAAGATATCACTCTGATAATCTTTTTGCACTTTATTAATCAAGTTGGTAATTGCTCTCTCAAGCTGTTCTTCGGCATTTTTTTTAAACTCGAGCCGTCCCGGTTTGGAGATCACATCTTTCAGCCCATCAATCTCGGCAATATTAACTACCAGACTCACTTTGATCTGCATCTCTAGCTGATTATTCCGATAACTTGGTTGAGACTCGGTTTGACAGTCAAAAACCTCCAAAGTTACCATGATTGGTGTCTGCTCTGGTGGATTGGCATTCACCACCAAGAGCCCGCCTAATAATTGATTGCTGACAATTAAACAATATTTACTCTCCACTGGAGTTAAGCTTCCGACCATCCGATCTGCTTTAAAAACTGCATTTCCGGCAATGATATTCCGTTCAACATTCACATTCATCGCTGTTGTTACCAGTGGAAGCACCGGCTCAATACCAACTTGGCGGTATGTCTTAACAAACTCCCAGAGCGGCATCGCATGGAAGAGCGAAACACTTTTTTCGGATTCTAGTGTTTTAAAGAGATTATAGGAGACGGTGTGATCTGAAAAATGAGGTTTAACATTAAAAACTCGGGCAGCTCTTGATTCATTGGCAACTAAAATTTTCGTTTCCGAGCCAGTCTCATACCCGCGAAAGAGCATATCCAGCACAGGAATCATCCCACGTTCTGCCAACTGCGGACTGAC
>JBFYZC010000073.1:0-2983 GCA_041309705.1 Bacillota bacterium
ACTCCAACCTTACGTGCTACTGCCTTTTGATTCAAGGCATGAAAGAGACTTTTACGTCTAATTTCCGGCCAACCCGAATAATAGGCTAATGGTTCGAACTCATCCACCACTACTGGATCAACTACATATGATTTTATTCCTAGTTCTTGCGCCAGAGCATAGGCAATCAAACCACTCAAACTTGAAGCATGTTTACCTAATGCACTGGTCTTTAAATCATCAATCATCTGTTGATTGATCTCATAAACTCCACTCTCAATTGGTTTGCAAAGACCACCGCGTCCCACAATTGCAGCTAAACTTTCTGGTGCGATCCCTCTATTTTTTAGAATTTCCTCAATTAACTTTTTGCGATATTTGTGTTGCGCGAAGATCTCTTCATATTGTGATAATTCTGTATTAGGATGAGTAATTACCTCTAAGAATTCTTGTTTTAAATCATTATATAATGCCAGCTTAGTCGAGACTGAACCCAAGTTAATTACTAAAATTCGCATTGCCATTTTAAATCAGCGTCATCAGAAACCTTAGTTACTTCCAACGCCTTCACCTACCTTTCTAAAATTATATATGACCTAATTATACAAGTTTGCAGAGATATTGAAAAGAAAAAAGCCCAAGTAATCTGTTTTTTCAGACCAACTTTGGCTTAAAATTTTTAAAAATCACTTCAATAAATTATTTAACTCTTCCCATTCAGTTATTGGAGGCAAACAGCGGTAATCTGAACAAACATAGCAGGTAGGACGTCCTACCACAGTATCCCGCCCCTGTAACAAGACCTTCGA
Organism: Bacillota bacterium; assembly: GCA_041309705.1. Lineage (GTDB taxonomy): Bacteria > Bacillota > UBA4882 > UBA8346 > UBA8346 > JBFYZC01. The sequence goes on from JBFYZC010000073.1 coordinate 789, forward strand.
AGGATGTCGTTCCAGATTCTGTTGTCGTGATTTATCACGCCAGACAATAATACGATAAGGTAAAAATTTCTTTCTTAATTCAACAATCATTTGGGGAATATTAGCATCTTCAGTAATGAAAACAAATTCTTTTATTCCTCGATGCAGCATATCTAAAGCATTAATTAGTCCTGCATAACCCCAATGTTCATGCCTAATTTCACTTGAATAAGCATAAAAGATCTTCTCAGCTTCAGCAATATATTTTTGTTCACCCGTGTATGCAGCTAATCTAATTAAATTTTCAGCATGAACCGAAATCCCGCTTGGAATTGCTTCATCAGCACCAGAAAGTGGTCGCGTTAACAGATCAGTCATTGTACTATCAGTAAGATAGTACCGACCTGAGAGATCAGAAAACTTATTCATCGCTCCATTGGTTAATTGTATGCTCTGCTCTAACCAATATTCATTAAAATCGGACTCATAAAGATCAATCAAACCCTGTGCCAGAAAAGCATAATCATCCAGAAACCCTTTTCCTTTCGCCTGTCCATCCTTATAAATTCTTGCCAATGAACCATCTGGTAGATGAGCAATTTTTAAACAAAAATTAGCAGCCTTCCCTGCCATTAAATAATGTTCTTCGTGTCCAAAAACCTGATAAGCATAGGCTAAAGCACTAATCATCAAACCGTTCCAGCTAATGATAAACTTTTCATCACGGAATGGTTTGACTCTTTTCTCACGCAACTTCAGTAATCCTTCTCGCCCCTCGTTTATTTGGTTCTTCAGAGACGAATAATCACCTCTACGCTCAGTTGGTTTTAATCTATTTAAAATATTCTTCTCTTCAAAGTTTCCTGGCAAAGTAACTTGATAATACTCAATTATCAACTGAGCTAAATCAGAAGGTAAGGCTTGTCGAATCTCTTTTTCTGTCCAGAGATAATATTTTCCTTCCATTCCCTCGCTATCAGCATCTTGCGAGCTATAGAAGCCACCTTCAGGAGATGTCATCTCCCTTTTTATATAATCACAAGTCTGATTTACTATCTCTTGAAAGACCTCTTGTTTATTCAATTGATAAGCCATACCATAAATTTTAATCAATTGAGCATTATCATACAGCATTTTTTCAAAATGCGGCACCAACCAGTAGTTATCAGTGGCATAACGATGAAATCCTCCACCAAGTTGGTCATAAATTCCTCCTTTAGCCATTCGATCCAAGGTAAACAAAGCATGATTTAATGCGTTAGTGTTTTCATTCATTAAACCACCACGTAAAAAGAAGCTTAAAAGTATTGCATTGGGAAACTTCGGTGCTCTCCCAAACCCTCCGTAATACTTATCGATCGACTCCAAAAGTCTTTCTAATGCTTCTTTGGAGAGTCGTTTGTCTGGAATAATCTTCTGTGCACTTGATTGATAAATCTTTTTCAGATAAGCTGTTATTTCTGCTGTACTTTCGGTAATTTCCTCACGCTTTTCTGTCCATTTCTGATGAATCATTTTTAATAAATCCGGAAAACTCATTCGCCCACTAATTGGTTTGGGCGGAAAGTAAGTTCCTCCAAAAAACGGATGACCTTCGTGATCTAAAAAAACTGACAATGGCCAGCCTCCTTGACCCGTTAATGCCTGTACGGTTTGTTGAAAAAGCTGGTCTAAATCTGGTCGTTCCTCGCGATCTATCTTAATATTCACAAAACTTTCATTCATAAGCTCAGCAATTTCGTAATTTTCGAAAGATTCCTTTTCCATTACGTGACACCAATGACAGGCAGAATAACCACATGACAAAAAGATCGGCTTATTTTCAGCACGTGCTTTTTTAAAAGCCTCTTCACCCCAGGGAAACCAATCCACTGGATTATGAGCATGTTGCCTCAGATAAGGACTTAACTCATTAATTAAACGATTTTCCTTAATTACTTCTTTTTCCATTCGAGCCACCCTTTTGAGTCTTACTTGGGATTAATTATACCCAAAGAAAGTATGCCCAAAAGAAACTTCTTCTCTCCATAAATCAATTATTAATTTTTATTTGCAAAAAATCAATCTAACTCACTAACCAAGTTATTGACATAATTAAGTTATTATGTTATTATTTAGAACAAATGTTCAAAACGGAGGTTCGATCATGGAAGAACAAGTTGCACTAGAACAAGCTTTAGCACTGGTAAAAAAGTCAAAAATAGCAATGATCGGCA
>JBFYZC010000074.1:0-4736 GCA_041309705.1 Bacillota bacterium
CATAGTGCAGTTTCAACTGCGACTGATTCGGCAAGGTTACTTTGACGGGGAGACCATAGCTATTGTACTCGAATTTCACTGTACGTCCCAAGGGGTCGGTCATTGATGCTAGTTTCCCATCGGGCTGATACTGATAATCTTGACTGCTACCATCCGGATGTTTCACTTGGGTTACTTGATGCTGCTCGTTATAGGTGAATTCGGTCACCTGTTCCAGCGGATCAAGCTCTTTGGCGACATTTCCGGCGGCATCGTACTCGTATTGATATTCATTATAGTTTTGATCAATATATTTAGTAATCTGATTCAGATCATTAAAGACCAACTTCTCTGAGCCGGTGAGATAGATCTTCTCACAGATACGATCTTTCTCGTCACGTTGGTAATAGATCTTCGCTCCATTACGCTCCGTATAGACTGTAGCACGATTCTGTTCATCATAGATGAAGGTATTCTGGCTACCATCTGCCATGGTCTGGATTGCCACACGTCCTTCAGCATCATAGCAATTCTCAAGCGTCACTTTCCCTATTGGATCAACCACTTTAACCAACTGCTCGGATTCATCATATTGATAAGTATGAATCCCGCCTGCCAGATCAGTGACCTGAGTGAGATTTTGATCAGTGTATTCATAGCTGACCTCACGTCCACTTGGGTCAACCACCTTACTTAATAAGCCGGAAGCATGATACTTTAAAGCAAGTGCCGTGTAATGATTCTTGATCTGGACTAACTTCTCCGCTTGATAGACTAGCTCAACTTCTTTGCCCTGCAGATCAGTAATTTTAATTAGCTTTCCTGCTGTATCAAACTGATAACTCGTCCCATTGGTCAAAGACAGTTGATACCCAGTGGCAAGCTTCACTAGCCTACTAAAATTCCCCGGAGATGGGCTGAAGCTCCCTGCTTTGACTTGAAACTCCTCTTGATGCCCATCCTCAAAAGTAATCTCAATCTGCTCGCTACTCGCGACCAGCTTAATCTCATAATTATGATGCCAGTTCTTCCCAAGACTCCCCTGCCAATCATCCAATGTATTGTAGAACCGAGAAAACTTCAGCGGATGATAACCATTAAGTTCCAGATCAATAATCTCAGTATAAGAGTTACCGTTAGCCACGTTCACCGGGTCGCCCTCAGCACATTGAATTCCCGTATCCACATTAGATGTCCCTCTGCCCGCTCCTAGCTCCGCCGCGCGTCGTTTCATCTGCGCAATATCCTTTTTGGTCTGGGGATCAATTCTTGAATTTCTGAGCATAAAAGTATTTTGGCTTAGTCTTCCTGAAAGGTCAGGCATATCTTTTAAAATAGTACCCGTTAAAACAATCGCGCCACCTTCAAATTCAAATTCACCAGTTTGCGATTTTAGCTTCACACCACGTCGCCCGTTGAGCCTCACATTTCCACCTGCATGCATCATGATCCGCTTCACTGGTACTAAAGCCGAATTAGCTGTATCAGGATCACTTCGTTTACCAAAAACAATTCCTGCTCGATGCTCCGAGTTAATGATGATTGATTTACTATCTTCATACAAACGAACAAAGACCTGCTCATCCTTCCCGGTGAACTTGATCCCTTTTGGACTCAATCTTAATTCTTTCTTATTCTTGGTACGGAAATATTTAGTTTGCGGATCATCAATCTTATCACTAGCTTTCGGATTACGGATTGAATTAACCACAAAGGCATGATTCTCAATCGTATCTGGCAGATAGAGTTGCACCTGATCACCAACCTCGGGCAGACAGTACCAGCCAGTGGTTCCCTGATAAGGAGCATAAAAGGTCGCATACTCAAAATTTGCCTTCGCCGAACGATCCGGGGTAGGATCAATCTCCAGATGTAATTTCAACCTAGAAATTTTCCCATCGACCTCTAAAACCTTGGCATTCAAGATCAGACCAACTAATTTCTGATTATATCTCACTGGTTGCTGCAGTGCTGCTTCGGTTACCAGCAAGGCTCGATAGTATAAGAGACTGTTCTTGATGTAAGTAGTGATCTGAGCTACACGATACTCCTTACCCTTCCAGGTGACACGATCGCCAAGCTCCAAGGGTTGAAAAGTCTCCACTTCAATACAGATCAGATCATTTAATTGATAATTATTACGGATATACTTGTTATAATGTCGTTCTTTCCAGAGAGCAATCTTTTTCGAGGTGGCAAAAAATTCACTGTTATCAAGACTAGCTTCGTCGAAACTCTTGCCGTCAGGCACTCCCATGGCGAACTCGATCTTTGAGGAAACTTTATTCACTACTAATCCGGTATGATGCAGACTAGCCAGTCGTTTTAGAAACTCCCAGTCTGTTTCCTGATACTGAATCAAGATTGAATCGAGATAAGCAATCTCCATACTATCATGAGGCAAAACATCAGAGCAGACTGAGTTCGGATAGTCTTGCATAATTAGATTCGCAATTGTTTCAGCATCACGTTTATTTTGAAACGAACGACTTTTATACTTCAGATTCAGATTGTAGCTCAGCGAGACTGCCTCAACCTTCAGAGTGTAGGTATTCGCAGCATATGCCACCTCGATCTCCGTTACCACTCCTTTAAAGAGCACCTTGGTACTGCCAGCAACCTCGCAGCTCACTTCAATCTCAGTTGCCAGGTCTGTTTCTGCTACATACTTATCATGTTCTCGCTCGGTCAAAGTCCCCGAAAAATAAAGTCGGGCATGTTCATTGAGCTGTTCTTCAATTCGTAATTCAGTCAGACTCTCAATCTGATATGGTTTAAGCTTAAGCTGTCCGATATTAATCGCAGTTAAGTTTGTTTGATTATTCGACATCTTTTTTACTCCTAATCACATTTGCAATCATTACTGAGTTCTGAGACTATTCCCTTTCAGATGAATCGTGCCATCTTTCATCAACATCGAAGTATTATTCCCCCCTACCAGCTCAATCTTCTGATCTGCCTGAATCAAAAGACGTTCACTGGCTTGCATGGTAATATTTTTAGAAGATGAAATAATAATATTCTCTTCACTAAAGATCTCAATCCCAACCTTCTCGCTCAAACGAATCAAAGTCTTACCTTCATTACAGGTAATCAAGATCTGTTCTGCATCAAAACTAATCTCTTTGCCGGAAGGAGTCCGAAAATACTTTACTTGTGGATCACGCATCCGATCATCTACCTGAGTTCGTTTCGCAGTTGTCAGGAAAGCATCCTCTTCTTTACAGGTTGGAAAGTATAATTTTAACAAATCTTTCTCTTCCGGCATACAGTACCAGCCAGTATTCCCTTCGGCAGTATATGGCGTCGCATAGGGAAAGAGATAAGCTTGACCTTTGTCCTGAGTTTGATCAATCTTTAAATGAACCTTCACCAGATCTTTTTTCACCTCAAGCACTTCACCTTCAAGCGAGAGACCGACTAACTGCTGATTATAGACTCGATTTTGACTGAAAGCTTTCTTGGCGGCTAGTAAATAATTAAAGATCAACTGATCATCACGTAAAGTAGCTTCCATTCGATAGACGTATAATTCACGATCTTTAAACTTCACTTTGGTGGCAAGCTCTAACGGCAGATAACTTTCCACTTCATAACAGATATAATCAGTTTCAAGTCGTCCTTGATTCTCCTGATCATTCTCATTTAAACTACGAAACTCGCCAATCTTTTTGCGTACCCGATAACAGAGATTCTCTAATTTATCTTCATTAACTGGATTATCGCCGGTAGTGGACAAGCCCAGTGAGACTTCCGCATGCTCATTTCTGGCACTGGGAATCAAGACTGTATGTAAATGTGAAGCCATTCGTTTCAAAAACTCCCAGTTAGTCTCCTTGTATTGAATAATAAACTGCTCAGTCTTTTGGTTACGCTTTCCATCTTTGTCTTCCAGTTTTAACTTCGTGGCAAATAATTCTTGAGAGCTATCTTTAATCTTATTAAAGATCTTCTCGTACTGCATCTCTTTGTCCTGAAAAGAACGACTCTCCTGCTTAAGATCCAGATTATAAGTCGCTGAGACTGCCTCGACTTTAATTGTATAAACATTATTGGCAAAATTAACCTGAATATCAGTCACCAGACCAGTAAAGAGATGTTTCATTACTCCGTTGACCTTAACATTAATCTCTAGCTTCTCTTTTTCGGCAGCTTCGATTGCATACTGCTCTCGTTTCTCACCATCGCCATTCCAAAGCTCGCCCAAGAGGGTGACCCGCAGATGCTCATTTACCTTTGCTTCCAGACGCAACTCTTTCAAATTACTTATTTTATATGGTTTAATCTCAATCTCACCATTTCTAATTGCTGTTAAACTCATAATTTCTGCCTCCATCATCCTAAATTAATCTAAAATTTAAATTATAGACAATTAACAATACAAAACTTTAACCCTTTAAAATATATTATTTCTCCTAATATTTTACTTTTCCTGCTATATACTTTCCAATAAAGGTCTCTTAATTATATCGAGCGAAAAGATCAATATAGTTTCCAATAAAGATCTCTTATTTTATCGAGTGAAAAGATCTAGAGCACTAAGGATTTTTCGCGATGATAAAATGAATTAGATCTTTTAAAAAGTATCTATGTCGGGAAGACCCGCATGGCAGCGAAGCTTTTCCATGTGCTGAATGATGGCAAGGTAGCTGACTATAACGCGGAGCATGAGAAACGTAGTGTCTATGTGTATCATCCTGATCATCTGGGTTCATCGAATCTGGTCTCGGATTATGAAGGGAAAGTCTTTGAATATG
>JBFYZC010000075.1:0-8614 GCA_041309705.1 Bacillota bacterium
GGCAAGGCTGGCTCAAAGAGGGAATTATTGATCTCGCGATCCCGATGAACTATTATTCGGAATGGAACCCTAAACATCGTGAGTGGTATGACAAATGGATTGAGTGGGAGAAGAATCATACTTATGGTCGGCAGATTGCAGTGGGAATTGGTAGTTTCTCGCAGTATGCCGAGGATTCACTGGCACAGATCAGACGGGCACAAGCTCCATCTGCGCTTGGTAATAGTCTCTCGGGGATTACGGTCTTTGCTTATGGCTGGAATAATCTCTATGGTAATAGTGATTATCAATACGCGAGCAGTGCCAAAAATTTACCACGTCAGCCATATAGCTATTTACCGGAGACGAATGACTGGTTCTTTCCTTTGCTAGCGAAGCAGCGCAATTATATAGATCCGGCTTTGAAAGAAAAGATTTTGACCACCCCGGTTTTTTCAACTCCTGCACCAGTGCCAGAGATGCCCTGGAAGTCACAGCCTACCAAAGGAGCGGTGAGTGGGAGGATTATTGATGGTAATGGTAAAGGTGGCGATCATTTAAAAGTGGTGCTGGAGCTATGTAAAACTGATGGCGAAAAAGTGAAACGTCAAATTTATACTGATGGTAGTGGTTGGTATGGTTTTGCAGAACTGCCGGTGGGTGAGTATTCGCTTTGGGTGGAAGCAGAGAATTTAGTGGTGAAAAGTGCTACTCAGATTGTGATTCAAGCTGGTAAAGTTAGTATTGCTGATCTGGAGATGAGTCTGATTGGGAAATGAAATGATTAATTATTTAAAGAGGCGAGAAAGATGTACAAAAATTTTCTTTTGGTCATCATGTCTCTTTTTCTTTTTAGTTTTTTTCTGAACAGAGCAGTTTTAGCTGCAGAGTCAAGTGGGATTACCAAAGCGGGTGTTTCTTTTGATTATTCTTCGGGAATGCCGCTACAGACTGATCTGGAATTAGTAACTTTGCTCAACACGGATTGGTTGGTATTGCAGTTGGAGACGAGGTTTGAAGTGCCAGTTGACGAAGAGTTGGGCAGTATGAAAGTGGAGTTTAATTTTCCTGCTTTCAGCGAAAATTGGGATAGTTATCTCTATTACTTTCCTGAGACAAAACAGGCTGAATGGTTGGCAGGCAGCAGTTATTATTATCAATTAGGGGAGCCGTTAGAAGTGAAGCTCCGGGCTGATTTTGGCGGTAGAAATTCAACCTCAGGAAGTCTTTATCTCTATCAATCCCAAGGTCAGCAGTTGCGCTTGGATTATGCGCAGCAACTATGGAGTTATCGTCTTGATCTGGCACATACCGCGAAAGAGTATCCGCTGGCTAATTACTATACCTCGACTAAATTGAATCTAACCCAGCGTTTGATCTATCGGTATCGTGATAACACCAAATTTGGTCTGCTTTATGCAGAGGATACTGGCGCTTATCCTGATCCGCGCAGTTTGGAACGGAATTATTATCAAAGTAACTATCAAGTGTTTGGAGCTGGTAGGTACACCGATATTTACTGGTGGAATGGGGAATACTCTTTTGTAAGACGTGTCCAGGGTTATGGTTTGCATCATCTACAACAAACAGGAGAATTCTGGCTCACCGCAGCCTGGTGGGAGAATGCTCAATTAAGTGCACGCGTACGTCTGGCTGATTTTGATTATTATACCAAGGTGATTGATTCTTTTATTGATGAAGGCGAGGTAGAGGAGGATCCTCAAAGTCGTCTGGATAAAACATTAAGTCTTACGTATCATTGGGAAACGAAACAATTAAAAGTGGAAGTTGGTTTGTTTTGGTCTTTAAAAGATTATAAAGTTCAGGAGTTAAGTGATAAAATTCGTTTTGGCTATTACACTGCGTGGCGTTTTGATTATCACTGGGGAGATTTTTATTTAAAAGCAGCACCACAAGGGAGATTGAATTCAGAGAATTCCCTGTATCAATTAGGAATTGAGTATCGAAGATGAAGTTTGATTTTGGGAGGTTGAGGCAGTGTTGAGTTTTGGTGCTCTGGTGCCACATCCACCTTTGATGGTTGAAGGAGTTGGCAAAGCCACTGATTTAGAGAAGATTCAAGCTACACGCTTAGGAATGCAAGCAATTAACGAGAGACTAGCAAGTGATCCGCCAGAGACAATGGTGGTTTTTACTCCGCATGGAGCTGTTTTTAGTGATGCTTTGATTATTTATGCAGACCCCATTCATCAAGGTAATCTTAGACAATTTGGCATTGAGAATGTTTGGGAATGGGAGAATGATTCGGAGCTGGTAGCGGAGATTGCTAAACTGGGTCAGCAGGATCAATTACCAGTTTTTGACCTCGAGAGTAAGAGTTTGGCTGGTTTTCAGGGCGGATTGGATCATGCGGTGTTGGCTCCACTTTCTCATTTTGACTCAACCTGGTGTCGTAGAGTGAAATTAGTAGTGATTCCACTCAGTTATCTGTCATTGCAGCAACTCTATCATTTTGGGTCATTAGTAACTAGGGCAGCTGATAATCTAGGCAGGAAGCTAGCGGTGATTGCTAGTGGTGATCTTTCGCACAAGGTTGCGGCGCAGTCTTCGGCAGGAGCGGAATTTGATCAAAAGGTAATTGAACTGCTAAAGCAACGGGAAGTCAGATCGTTTTTGCAGTTTGATCGGTTATTATTAGAGCAAGCGGCGGAATGTGGTTTTAGAAGTATTATTATGCTTTTGGGTGTATTTGATGGTACGGATTTTCAGACCAAGATACATAGTTATCAGGCACCTTTTGGAGTGGGCTATGCAGTAGCTTCGTTTGAACCGCAAGGAAAATCAGAGAGTCTGGTTGAACAATTTTATCAGGAAGCTAAGCATAGAATCGAAGTACAACGAAGAGAGCATTCGCCATTAGTAAGCTATGCTTGTGCAGTAGTTGAAGCAAGTGTGAAGGGTGAATCATTACCAGCACCAGAGGAGATCGCAGGTTTACCAATGGAACGAGCCGGAGTCTTTGTTTCTCTAAAGAAGCACGGGCAATTGCGTGGGTGTATCGGAACGATTGAACCAGTTACTGAGAGTGTTCTTTTGGAAGTACAACGGAATGCAGTAGCGGCGGCACAGCATGATCCGCGTTTTGAACCAGTAGAAGTTAGCGAGCTAGGGGAATTAGAGTATAGTGTGGATCTACTCTATCCGGCAGAGGTGATTCGTGATTTGGAGGAGTTAGATCCTAAGCGTTACGGGGTAATTGTCAGTAGCGGTGAGCGACGTGGTTTGCTATTACCAAATTTAGAAGGGATTGATACAGCGGCAGAGCAAGTGGCAATTGCCAAACAAAAAGCAGGAATTAAAGAAGCTGAGGTAGTTCGTCTCGAGCGGTTTGAGGTGATTCGTTATTATTAAGAGACGTGATGCGGAATATTATACACCTTTAGTCGAAGCAAAAGTTCAGTGTGAACTTTGTCCGCAAGGGTGTCATTTGTCTAATGAAGAAACGGGTTTTTGTTTAGTACGTACTAACAGCAATGGTCGCTTATATACCGAAAATTATGGGTTGATCTCGGGAATCTCTTTAGATCCGATTGAGAAGAAGCCATTATATCATTATTATCCTAAAAAACCGGTTCTTTCGGTAGGGACAATTGGTTGTAATCTGGCTTGTACCTGCTGTCAGAATTGGCAGATCTCCCGTAATCAAGCACCGGTGCAAGAGTTGACTCCCGAGGCTTTGGTGAAATTAGCCTCTCAGTTACAGGAGGAGTCAGGAAATATTGGTCTGGCATATACCTACTCTGAGCCAGGGGTCTGGTTTGAGTTTCTACAAGAGGTAATGCCGCTAGCGCGGGTTGTGGGCTTAAAAAATATTCTGGTGACGAATGGTTTTTTGAATCCTAGACCATGGGAGGAATTACTGACTTTAAGTGACGCGATGAATATTGATCTCAAAGGATTTACGTCTGATTTTTATAGTAACTGTTGTCAAGGTTCACTGAAACCGATATTGAAGAACATTCAAGCAGCAGTAGGTCAAGTTCATCTCGAATTAACCACCTTGCTGATTCCGGGAGAGAATGACGCACCAGAGCAGATTGAAGCAATGGCGCGTTGGATTGCCGAGCTTGATCCAGAGCTGCCGTGGCATCTCTCACGCTATTATCCCAATTATCAATTAGAGCTGCCTCCGACTTCGTTAGCAGTCATGATTGAAGCACAACGAATTGCGAAGAATTTTTTACGTTATGTATATCTGGGTAATGTAGGCAGCTTGGAAGAGACTTGTTGTTTGAATTGTGGCAGTGTGATTATTGATCGTGCAAAAGGAAAGACCCGTTTGAACGGGTCTGCTTGTGGTGAGTGTGGTCACGATTTAGGTGAGAACTTCATGGTTTAAATTCCCAGAGTTCATGAAGACGATTTGAGAAATAGTTGAAAAGAAATGATTGTAGCTCTTTAAGTTCGTTAAGATAAACATTTTCATTACTAGGATCAAGTCCATAATGTTGCAAGAGCCAGTTGGGTCGATTTGGCGGAATAATAATGGCGTTACGTTGTTCGTCGTACTCTAGACGATACATCGTATTGTCACCTTCGAGAAAATAAGGAAAGACTAAACGAATCCGAACATCCTTCCGTTGCCACCATTTATTGCGATTACGAGTTAAAACCTCCCAGTAAGGATCTTTTACTTTTGCAAGATGATTTACCAAAACTCCCATAATCGTACCTCCAAGATTAATATATTTTTAGCCAAGACATTGATTTTTAGTAATTGTTTTGTAATAAATTACAATAAATCGTCTTGAGCTTTATTAACATTTGAAATAAATACCGATTATTAATAATTTATTTTTTATTTACTAATACTATTATCAACATATATTCCAAAGATGTCAATCTTTTATTAAATATTTTTTATGTTTTTGGAAATTTATTCTAAAGGCGGTGGTTGAATTACATCATTTTGGATTATATGAAAAATTTTCCTGTTTTACAAATTCGACTATTTACTTTTTTTTCCTGCTTTGGGAATAAATTTATTAAAAAATTTTTTTGGGTGTGGGATTACATCAACTTTGTTAAAATTTCGAATGTGAGCAGGAAAAAAATGATTTGAAGCGGAATAAATTCTCACAGATGATTACCGAAAATTGCCAAATAATTATTATCTTTAACTTAATTGATACAATACTGCTTAATTTATGGAGGAATTTAAATGAAAGTAACTTTAGCTCAGTTAAATCCAGTGGTGGGAGATATTACTGGCAATCTTCATCATGCACTTAGCGTGTTGAAAGAAAGTAGTCAGAATGGCTCTGATCTGCTGATTTTTTCGGAATTATTTTTGACTGGTTATCCTCCAAAAGATTTGCTGAATCAACCCTGGTTGATCAAAAAAGTCGCATCTGCATTTAGAGAATTAACGAAAGCTACTGCAACTTATCCTAATACTGGAGTTTTAATTGGGCTTCCATTAATAACTAAACGTAAAGCTGGCAAAGGATTAGCCAATGTAGCCGCACTTTTATATCAGGGTGAAGTATTGATAATACAAGAGAAATCATTATTACCAACCTATGATATTTTTGATGAAGCACGTCATTTCGACCCTGCGGTAAAGATTTTTACACTTCCTTTTAAGGGGGAGATTTTAGGAATTTCGATTTGTGAAGATGCGTGGAATATTCAGGATAACAATCTTGAACACTCACTTTATGAGATTGAGCCGATCGAAGAGTTAGTAAAACAGGGAGCGACTTTATTGATTAATATTTCAGCATCCCCTTTTTATGAAGGTAAAGAGCTCTTGCGTTATCAAGTAATTCGTGAACATGCCGTCAAACATCAGCGACCCTTTATTTTTGTGAATCAGATCGGTGGCAATGATGAAGTAATCTTTGATGGTGGAAGTATGATCTTTAATCAACAAGGTGAATTGGTCTTTCAGGGGGCTTTCTTTGCTGAACAGGTCGTAACGGTGGAACTCGAAGAGCTAAAAACTCCAATAATTTTTCAACCATTGGGTTGTGTAGAAGGAATTTATCAGGCTTTGGTCTTGGGAGTTCGTGATTATTTAAATAAATGTGGTTTTAAAAAAGCAGTGATTGGACTCTCAGGAGGAATAGATTCTGCACTAACCGCATGTCTTGCGGTAGCAGCACTAGGAGAAGAAAATGTTTTGGGGATTACGATGCCTTCGGTCTATTCTTCAACAGGTAGTGTCAGTGATTCTGAGGCATTGGCGAACAATCTGGGGATAAAATGTTTGGTGATTCCGATTAAAAATATTTTTGAAAGCTATCTAGAGGCTTTAAGTACTCCTTTTGTGGGAACTAAAGCAGATGTCACCGAGGAAAATATTCAAGCCAGAATTCGTGGTAATATCTTAATGGCATTTGCCAATAAATATGGGTATTTAGCACTTTCTACTGGTAACAAGAGTGAGCTAGCAGTGGGATATTGTACCTTGTATGGTGATATGAGTGGTGGGTTGAGTGTGATCTCTGATTTACCCAAAACAATGGTTTATGAATTATCACGTTATGTGAATCGCGAACGAGAATTGATTCCGGAAGCAACCTTAACCAAAGCGCCTTCGGCAGAGCTGAAGCCGGATCAGAAGGATCAGGATTCATTGCCACCTTATGAAATTCTTGATCAGATTCTCTGTTATTATATTGAAGATAATTATTCAGTAGCAGAAATTGTAGAACTTGGATTTGATTCTACGACAGTTAATTGGGTGGTACGAACTGTGGATAAAAATGAATACAAACGCAAACAAGCTGCACCAGGTTTGAAAGTAACCTCAAAGGCTTTTGGAACTGGACGAAGAATGCCAGTAGCGGCGAAGCGTGAGTATTAATTTTTTAGATAAAGTATTTAAATGAGGGGGACAAAGTAAGGGAATGAGTTTAGAATGGAAGAGTCTTTATGAAAAACGTCATGCAGTAGCACCTTTGCAAATTATTTCTTTATCAGGAAGTCGTGAGATGACTGCGTTAATCGATCAGCATTTGGCGAATCAACGGCAAGGAGTTCAGGTGGAGTCGGGTACAGATTTTTCCCGAGATTCTTTTTTGGTTTCCTGTGATTGTATTCGTTTTGCTGATGGAGCAGGTAAAGCGGTGATTCGAGAGACAGTTCGTGGCGGGGATGTTTATATCTTGGCAGATGTAGGTAATTATAGCTGCAAGTATAAGATGTTTGGTATGGATTGCGCCATGGGCCCAGACGATCATTTTCAAGACATTAAACGTGTCATTACGGCGATTAATGGTCGTGCGCGTCGGATTACGGTAATTATGCCTTTACTTTATGGTGGCAGACAGCATAAACGTCAATCGCGTGAATCACTTGATTGTGCAGTGGCATTGCAAGAATTGGAGCGTTTGGGAGTAGATAATATCTTTACTTTTGATGCGCATGATCCTAAAGTGCAAAATGCCATTCCTTTAACTGGTTTTAATAATCTTTATCCTACTTATCAGATTATTAAAGCTTTGCTTGAAACCGAGCAAGATCTGAAAATCAATAAAGAAAATATGCTAGTGATCAGCCCTGATGAAGGCGGAATGGGTCGTAGCATATATTATGCAGGAATGCTTGGTTTGAATGTAGGTATGTTTTACAAACGTCGTGATTATACCACAGTTATTAATGGTAAGAATCCAATTATTCAACATGAATTTTTAGGCGAAGAAGTTGAAGGTAAAGATGTTTTGATTGTTGATGATATGATTGCTTCGGGAGAATCAATTCTGGATATTGCACGTGAGCTAAAACGGCGTAAAGCGAATCGGGTCTTCTTCGCAGTTACTTTTGCAATGTTTACTGAAGGTTTAACTGCCTTCCAAAAGAGTTATGAAGAAGGTTTGATTACTAGATTGTACGCTACGAATCTTTCTTATCGTAATCCGGAATTATTAAAGGCGCCTTGGTATGTAGATGTTGATATGTCTGAATTTATTGCCTATCTGATTGATCTCTTGAATCATGATCATACTACTACGGGACTTTTTGATCCTTCAAAGAAGATTGGTGAGTTTTTGCAAAAATATCAAAGTAATGGCTAGAGCTGCGAAATAAGTCGATTTTAAAATTAGTACTGCTTTTGGAGCAGGAAATTTAATATTAATATAGAAATGGTTATATGTTATTTATACTTGAAAAAAAGTTAGATACTTTTTAATAAAGCTTTTTTATAATATCGGATGAAAATATCAACTGTGTTAAAGGTTTTTTATGAAGTTAAAATCAAGAATAACTTTTACCAAGTATATAAATATTTTGTAAATTATATAGAATGTTTTTATTGTAGAGATGTATGATACATCTCTACAATAAATCTATTTTGAGAATTATATAGATACACGTTTTTTCTTTATTAGTAAGCTGCTTTGTTTTTAAAGAAGGAAAATAACCTGATATTTATAATTATATATAAGATATGTGACTTCCTCCCCGCGACTAAAGTCGGGGGCTTCGTGGTTCATTTAGAGAGGCAACCCTACTCTATCCCCACAGGCTCAGTCCGAGCCAAAAAGCACCTTCATTTGCTGATAGCCTTGAGGCTTAAAATGTCAGCAATGGTTTAGTACCTAGAATATTTTACGCAGGCAAGGTTTCATATTTGATTTCTGCCTGCAACCCAATATATTCCGTTGTC
>JBFYZC010000076.1:0-3117 GCA_041309705.1 Bacillota bacterium
TTGTAATTTATATATTTTTCGAAAGAGCTATTCATTTACCTTCACAAAAAATCCTTAGTACGCTTTTAATAATTTCCAAAAGATCTAATTTGTTTTATCATCGTGAAAAATCCTTAGTGCTTTGGATCTTTTCACTCGATAAAATACAAGATCTTTAGTGTAAATTATATTGATTTTTTCACTCGATATAATAAAAGATTTTTAGTGGAAAGTATATTGATCTTTTTACTTGGTAAAATAAAAGATCTTTATTGGAAAATATATGGAAAGGAGGTGAAACAGTATTTGTAGGGGAGTGTAAAATTCAATTCTATATTGAATAGAAGCTTTAACAGATTTATGTTTTAGCTTAAATTCAAAATTAAATGTTTGAACACTTCTCTAAGGGCTTTTCCTAAAAAATTATTAAGAAGGAGATGATTTTTTTGAAGCGTCAAACAAAGGTCTATGGGTTATTATTAGCTTGCTTATTTTTAATAATTATTTTTGGACTAGCATCAGGCTTTGCGCGAGATGGTAAATATAAGGGAAACATAGATTCAAACCAATCAACATTAAGTGAAAGTGTCTATTATGATCGATTTATGCAGTTATTTAATGATATCCAGACTAAAGGATATCTAAGTCAAGAAGGAGTCCCATACCATTCAGTAGAGACCTTTATGATTGAAGCGCCTGATTATGGTCATCTAACCACCAGTGAAGCCTTTAGCTTCCTGACGTGGTTGAATGCGACCTATGGCAAGTTGACGGGTGACTGGAGTTACTACAAAAAAGCGTGGGATGTGACGGAAAAATATATTATTCCTGATCCGAATCGAGATCAACCGGGTGTCAATACTTATCCGCCAAATCAACCGGCACAGTATGCTCCGGAGTGGGATCTCCCCAGTCAATATCCGACCATTGGAGAACCTCAAGCTCCAACGGGACAAGATCCGATTGCTAATGAATTAAACAATACTTATGGTTCGAAAGCAATCTATCAGATGCATTGGTTATTAGATGTTGATAACTGGTATGGTTTTGGGAATCACGGAGATGGTACCAGTCGTTGCTCGTATATCAACACCTATCAACGTGGACCACAGGAATCAGTCTGGGAGACCGTACCGCATCCTTCGTGGGAAGATTATAAATGGGGTACTTCCAACGGTGGGTTCTTGCCGCTCTTTGGAAAATTTGGGGAACCAGCCAAACAGTGGCGTTATACTTCGGCTTCGGATGCTGATGCTCGCCAAGTACAAGCCTCATACTGGGCATATACCTGGGCAAAAGAGCAAGGTAAAGATGCTGAGTTAGCCAATTATACTGGCAAAGCGGCAAAAATGGGAGATTTCTTACGCTATACAATGTTTGATAAGTATTTCCGTCCACTAGGATGTCAAAATACCAGTGCTGCTGGGAATGGTTACAATAGTGCCCATTATCTGCTCTCTTGGTACTCATCATGGGGTGGAGATATTTCAGGTCAGTGGAGCTGGCGCATTGGCTGTTCACATTCGCATCAGGGCTATCAAAATGTGATGGCAGCTTATGTACTGTCGAAAGAGAATGCATTAGTACCGAAGTCTCCTAATGGCAAAAGTGATTGGGAGAAGAGTTTGAAACGTCAGATTGAATTTTATCAATATCTCCAGAGTAAAGAAGGCGCAATTGCCGGAGGAGTCACCAATAGCTGGGAAGGCAGATACTCAGCTTATCCAAATGGTCAGAGTACCTTCTATAACATGGCATATGATCCACAACCCGCTTATCATGATCCGCCAAGTAATCGCTGGTTTGGTTATCAAGCCTGGTCAATGGAACGCGTGATGGAGTACTATTATTTAACCGGCGATCCACAGGCGAAGAATTTAGTCGATAAATGGGCTAACTGGACAATGAGTCAGGTTAAATTAGGAACCGATGGCAGTTATCAGATTCCAAATCAACTGATCTGGACTGGTCAACCGGACAACTGGACCGGTACGTCAAGTGGCAACCTAGGATTAAGCTGCACCGTAAAGACTTGGAATGAAGATGTGGGAATTACTGCTTGTCTTGCTAAAGCGTTGATTTATTATGCAGCAGCTTGTGAGAAATATCAGGGTGGAGTAAATGCTCAAGCAAAGAATATCTCCAAAGAATTATTGGATAGAATGTGGACTAAGTATCGCGACCCAATCGGAGTTGCTTGTGAAGAGATTGGTGACGAGTATAATCGGATCTTTGATGAGGTTTATATTCCGTATGGTTATAACGGAACTAACCCTCAAGGAGCGAATATCAAAAATGGAATTAGCTTTATTGATCTCAGACCTAAATACAAGCAAGATCCTGATTATCAACGAATCGCGAATGAAGTTCGAGCAGGGCGTAAACCGGTAATGAAATTCCATCGTTTCTGGGCGCAAGCTGATGTGGCGATGGCGAATGCGATGTATCACATCTATTTGCAATAGTCGTATGATAGCTATTTAGCTACTTGCATGTTTGGTAAGGGGTTGCATGGTCTGCTCCAGCAACCCTTTCTTTTAATTTTTGTATTTACCCAGTGTCTTCCTTTGAAACCTTTTATTTTAATAAGATATTTTAAAAAATTTTATATATTCAGTTAAATAATACAAGCCAAGTGCATATGTATTTATGCGGGAGGTGAATTGCTACTTATGAAGTGAATGTGAAAGCTAAATTCTTTATTGAAATGGAGGTTGAAAGATTTTTAGTGATCTTTAAACTCAAAAGCAGAGCTGTAAATAATTCACTAATTTGACTTTGTGTGAAAATAAGATTAAAGAGGGAGATGAATTTTTTGAAGCATCAAGTAAAAGTATATGGGTTATTAGCTTGCTTATGCTTGATAATTATTTTAGGGCTGTCACCAGGGTTTGCTCGAGATGGTAAATATATAGGAAATGTAGGTTCAGATCAAACAGCATTAAATGAAAGTATTTATTATAATCGTTTTATGGAGCTCTTTAATGATATTCAAACCAAGGGATATTTAAGTCCTGAAGGAGTACCATATCATTCGGTTGAAACTTTTATGATCGAAGCGCCTGATTATGGTCATCTGACCACCAGTGAAGCCTTTAGCTTCCTGACGTGGTTGAATGCTACCTATGGCAAGCTGAC
>JBFYZC010000077.1:0-4935 GCA_041309705.1 Bacillota bacterium
TTTGGTAAGAGCATTACCACCGGCTTTGTACTCTTTCTCTAGGATATGTTTGGGTGCAATATACTCATAACACCAGCCCTCTAACCATGGAGCGTCTTGTTTGCTAAGGGTAATCTGGAAGTTATATTTATCAATGTTCTTGAAATCTTTAATCTTTTCCCACATATCACGGGAAGGAACCTCATTGCCTTTTGCCATCTTCATCTCGTAGAGGAATTTAATATCAGCTGAGGTTAACTCTACCCCGTCGTGGAATTTTACACCCTTGCGCAGTTGGAAGGTGTAGGTGAGATTGTCCTTACTGACGGTAGGCAGTTTGACTAAGAGATCTGGTACCATCTGGAGTTTGTCATTCATCTTAATTAAAGTAGAGAAGATCGAGTTCATTACTTGACTTTCGGTAGAGCTTTCGGAAAGAATCGGGTTTAAGGTTTCGTTGTCACCCAGCATTCCGATGACCACCACATTTTTTGCTGCAAAGACCGGGGTCAGGGCAACAATCAGAATTAATGAGACTAACAGTAGACTATTGATTAGTTTTTTGTTACGCATAATTTTACCTCCTAAAATTTTTGAAATCCTTGTATTGCCTAAAAGGTTTGTAGAGATCGCAACACCTCCTTGAAAAATCATCAATAATATGTCTTACAATAATACTTATAATTATGTATTAGATAATATTACCTCTATTTTATCGGTTATTTTGCCATAAAACAAGAGTTTTTTGGATGAGATTGCTATTTTATTGCAAAACATGAGACAAAATGTTCCGAACCGAGATTTTTCAACTCGGGATCTTGCTCGGCACAAACGGGTAGTGCCATCCGGCAGCGACTGCGAAAACGACAGCCCGTTGGTGGATCAACTGGACTGGGGACATCTCCTTCCAAGACAATGCGTTGACGTGAGGCCTCTAGATCTGGATCGGCAATCGGTACGGCGGATAAGAGTGCTTGCGTATAAGGATGAAGTGGATTTTTATATAGTTCGGCTGAAGTGGCAAGCTCCACCATTTTCCCCAGATACATCACGGCAATCCGATTACTGGTGTGACGCACCATTGAGATATCGTGGGCAATAAAGAGATAGGTAAGCCCCAGTTTCGCTTGTAACTCTTCCAGCAGATTAATTACTTGTGCTTGAATCGAGACATCCAGCGCAGAGATTGGTTCGTCACAGATAATGAATTTCGGTTCAACTGCGAGCGCGCGAGCAATTCCGATGCGTTGACGCTGTCCGCCTGAGAATTCGTGCGGGAAACGATTGGCGTGTTCTTTACTTAAGCCAACCATCTCTAGGAGTTCTGCCACGCGTTCTGCAGCAGCTTTCCCTGCAGCAATCTGATGTACCTCCAGTGGTTCTGAGATAATCTCAGCCACAGTCATACGTGGATTGAGTGAGGAATAAGGATCTTGAAAGATCATCTGCATCTGACGTCGGATCGGCAGCATCTTTTTTTCAGGTAAGCCAAAGATATCGATGCCGTCGAAGATCATCTTGCCAGCAGTTGGATTATATAAGCGAATCAAGGTTCTTCCCACGGTGGTTTTGCCACAGCCGGATTCGCCAACCAGACCAAGTGTTTCGCCTTTGGCAATCGAAAAACTGAGATCATCAACTGCTTTTAGGATGTGATGTCCCTTCATGGAGAAATATTTTTTGAGATTAGTAACTTCAATAAGATTTGAATTAACTAGATTAGCCTGATTCATCTAAGAAACCCCCTTGATCCCGGCTGGACGTATTACTGATGGGGCGTTTTGGTCAAGCAACCAGCAAGCAGCTTGATGCCCTTGATTCACCTGATAATAATTTGGTGCCTGAGTTTGGCAGATCTGCATTGCATAATCACAACGTGGTGCAAAACGACAACCCGCGGGAGGTGCAAGTAGATCAGGTGGTTGACCCCAGATGGGCACCAGTTTTCGTTTGTTCTCCTCGTCCAGACGGGGGACAGAAGCTAGTAAACCCCAGGTATACGGGTGTTGCGGATTATAGAAGATATCTTTTAAGCTGCCTTGCTCGATGATCTTGCCGGCATACATCACAATTACTTTTTGACAGAGTCCAGCAACTACGCCTAAATCATGGGTGATCAAGATAATCGAGGTGTTCACTTTTTGTTTCAATTCTTTCATTAACTCTAAGATCTGGGCTTGAATCGTCACATCTAGAGCAGTAGTTGGTTCATCGGCAATTAAGAGTTTTGGTTCACAGGAAAGTGCCATCGCGATCATCACTCGCTGACGCATTCCTCCGGAAAATTGGTGTGGATATTGGGCTAAACGCTCTGCTGGAGATGGGATTCCAACCATCTCGAGAAGTTCCACTGCACGTTTGGTAGCAGCATTTAGATCTAAGTTTTTATGTAAGATGAGACTCTCGGTTAATTGTTTTTTAACAGTAAGAACAGGGTTTAATGAAGTCATCGGATCCTGAAAGATCATACTGATCTCGTTGCCCCTGATTTTTCGCATCTCTTTTTCGGAAAGTTTGGTGAGATCCTGTTCGTTGAAATTGATCTCGCCTTGAACAATTTTGCCCGGATTAGCAATGAGACGCATAATTGACATTGCCGTAATACTTTTACCGCAACCTGATTCACCTACAATGGCAACTGCTTCACCAGTGCCAATCTCAAAACTGATATCATCAACCGCTTTGACCTCACCGGCATATGTGAAAAATGAAGTTTTTAGATTTTTAACAGATAGAATTGTACTCAAAACAGTGTCCTCCTTATTTACGCATCCGCGGGTCAAGCGCGTCACGTAAGCCATCACCTACAAAGTTAAAGGCGAGCATAGTAATACAGATTGAAAAAGCAGGAAAGAAGAGCTGCAGTGGGAATGAACGTAAACCCGGTAAAGCATCAGAGGCGAGCATGCCCCAAGAAGCCATCGGCGCACCAACTCCCAAGCCGATAAAGCTCAAAAAAGCCTCGGTAAAGATTGCTTCAGGAATACTGAAGGTGGCAGTGACTAGGATTGGTCCAATGGCATTGGGAATTAGATGACGCATGATGATACGTCGGCTGCTCACGCCAATCGAACGTGCTGCCAACACATAATCCTGTTCTTTAAGACTCAAGACTTGTCCGCGTACGATTCGCGCCATTGAGAGCCAATAGACCGCGCCAATCGCAATCAGGATATTTTGTAATCCGGGTTTGAGAACCACCATCAATAAAATTACCCAGAGCAGCAGCGGAATCGCGTAGAGCAAATCAACAATACGCATCATGATGTTATCAACTTTGCCGCCATAGTAACCAGCAATTCCTCCATAGATTATACCAATCAAAATACTGATTAAAGTAGCAAAAATACCTACGGTGAGTGAGATGCGTGCCCCATAGAGACAACGGACAAAGACATCCCGTCCTAAACCATCAGTTCCAAACCAGTGCTCTGCTGAGGGTAAGAGATTTTGATAGATCACACTTTGATCGGAATAGGAGTATGGTGAGAAAAATGGTCCGATAATTGCAGTTAAGATAATAAAGATAATTAAAAAGAATGAGATTAGAGCTGGTTTATTCTTTTTAAGTCTGCGCCAAGCATCTTGCCAGTAACTAGTCTGCGGTCGCGCGATACTTTTACTAGGATCGATCTGGCGTCCGACGGATTGAAATTGATTCACAATCTCTGCCATTATTTAACCCTCCTGTTTGGCCAGTTTGACCCGGGGGTCAATCAAGGCATATGTAAGATCAACTAGAAAATTCATTAACAGAATTAGTGCAGCGTAAAAAACTGTTAAACCTAAGATTACGGTATAATCACGGTTATAGATGCTATTGACAAAGTGTCCGCCCAGACCTGGAATGGTAAAGATTCTTTCGATGACGAAAGTTCCGGTGAGTAAGCCAGCAATCATTGGTCCAAGCACTGTGACTACTGGCATTAGGGCATTTTTTAGTACGTGTCTGATCACTACTGCACTTTCGCTCAGACCCTTTGATCTGGCAGTACGAATAAAATCTTGAGAGAGAATCTCCAGCATACTGGAGCGAGTCAGACGGGCAAAGAAAGCTAAAGGAAAAAAAGAAAGAGCAACGACTGGCAAGATCATATTGGCAGGACCTTCCCAGAGTGCGGCAGGTAAGATCATTAATTTATAAGAAAAAACGTACTGCAGTAAAGTGGCAAGGATAAAGCTTGGTACAGAAACGCCTAAGATGGCAATGAACATCATTAAGCCATCCTGCCATTTGTTATGATGTAGGGAGGAGAGGATTCCTGCGGGAATTCCTAAGCCTAAAGCAACAATGATTGCTAAAATTCCTAAAGAAGCGGAGACGGGGAAGCCTTCGCTGATGAGGTCGTTAACAGTACGATCTTTATATTTGTACGAAGGTCCAAAGTTAAACCTTGCGAGGTTTTTCAAATAATCGAGATACTGTTTGTGAAGTGGGTCGTTTAAATGATACTTCGCCTCAAGATTTTTGATTACTTCGGGGGGGAGATTTTTTTCGCGCGTGAACGGACCACCAGGGATTGAATGCATTAAAATGAAAGTAATTGTAATAATCAACCATAAAGTAATAATTGACGAAATGAAACGTTTTAAAAGGTATTTACCCACGTTTTTCAACTCCTGATTTAAACTTAAAAAAGCGACGCCGCGCAGGCGCCGCTTGCTTTGTTATTAAAGTGTACGTAATTTTACAGCCATTTCTTAGAAATGTTATAAAATAACTTCCACATAAGTTCTCAAAAATAATCCTTTGTTTCGGAATTATTTTTGAGAAAGTGTACGTAATTTTACAGCTAGTTCTTAGAAATGTTATAAACTAAGTGTTACTATATTCACCCAAAAAATCCTTTGTTTCGGAATTTTTTGGGTGAAAGTAACCACTGATTTTACAGACATTTCTTTAATGGGCGGCGATATAAGCTTGGGAGAAGTCCCAGAAGCCCAAAGAGGAACGTT
>JBFYZC010000078.1:0-3170 GCA_041309705.1 Bacillota bacterium
AGCAAGCCAGTTTTTTTAAGGTCGTTTTTATCAGCCCAACGTGCTGAGCCATGATAATTATGCTCTTTAGGTTTACGCTCAAAAGCTAAACCAGCTCCTAAAATAATCGTCCCCAAAATCAGACTCAAAAACGTTGGATTAGATGCCTCATTAAACTGTTGTGGCAGATACTTCCCATAGGCATACCACCAAACTAAAAATTTTGGCGTATAGATCGGAGTCTCTCTCCAGATAAATAGTGGTGCTCCCAACTGTTTTTGATAGTGAAGCGCCTCTGCCACTTGTTGCGTTGAAATCCAGAGACCAATGGTGATAGTTAATAAACAAGCAATAATCACAAAAAAACGTTTCATCAACATCTGCATCCTTAAAGAAATTTATTTCGATTAACGATAAGGGCGTAAAATAAAATCCTTGTCCACCAAGATATTACACTTTGAACCTGGTCTAATCTCAATTGTTGGTGGAACATTCAAATTCTTCTCGGCTATTTTCTGTCCGACGTTGGACACATTTTGAGCTACGCCATTAACCGCTAGTTGTCCATAATTAGGATTGAGAGTCTCTGCTCCCGCAGCAACTTTGGCTCCCGCACTAAAGACACTGCTTAAAAAGACACCCATGATTAATTTCCCTGTATGATGATTCACTTTATCCTTCATGCCTGAATAGCCCTCCGTATCAGTGCCAATCAACCCTTCCAGATCTAGAGAGTCACCATTTGGAAAGACTAAACGATTCCAGACTACCAAAGCACGATTCTGACTATAACCAACATTTTTGTCATAAGTCCCAATAATTTTGGTTCCTTGTGGAATCAGGAGATATCTTCCTGTAGCACTATCATAAACATTCTCACGCACCTGCCCAATTACCCGCCCAGGGAGATCACTATTGATCCCAGTAATTAAGGTGGCAGGAATAATCGAGCCTGCTTTAAGTTCATATGGAGAAACTGCTGATTGAAGTGTTGATTTTGCGTAAAAATTACCGTTTCCTTGGTTTCCCTTAATAAAAGCAATCTGCTCATCCTGATCCCCAGCCGAGACCGATGAAATATTTTTAGCTAAACTATCTGCTGTAGTAGCTTTAGTAGTATTATTCCCCCCAAATCGAATGGCACTCTTTCTCGCTTCAAGCTCTTCATTTCCTGTCTTTACTTGATCGACATCAGCATAACTTGGGTTGGCTGGTGGGATAGACTCGTCTCCTGCCTCACCAACTGGTAAAATTGGTACTTCTACTTGGTTGGGATCTTTTGTATTTAGCTTCATTTCAGAGTAATTGCTAGGTATCTCTTTAATCTCGTCGGGAGTATTCTCATTTTTGAATAACTCATTGCTTTCTACTTTTTCAGCTACTTTTGTTTTAGAAGTACTAAAAGCAGATATCACTGCAAAAAAACAAATTACTCCAGCTATCAAAGAGATTGCCATCACGATCTTTTTATTAAAACTGGTTACTTTAGGTGTATTTGGTCTGAAGAGATTCTGACTTTTAGGCAAATTAGTCTCTTCGGATTTTTTAAACATCTTTTTGCTCACTTCCTTTTAACGATTCTAATTACTTCCTTTCCATTACGCATCTCTGCTTCTTCAAAGAGACGATCCACAATATAAAATTTGCCTTTCAAACGATAATTAACCATCAGAAGTTTGCCTTTACTTTTTACATATAAAACTGGCGCTTCACTTGTGGACATTGCATTAGGCATCTCGATATATGTTTTGCACCCATCATCATAGACTGCTACAGGAGTCCAAGAATATTTACCAAAAAAAGAAGTTCTGCATATTTTATATTTTCGAGAGCCCCTATTATTCACTGGTTCATTTACTAAAGAATCGTTTCTTAAAAAGCCAACCCCTTCATCTTTAGGATAAACCCATGCTACAATCGGGGTATACCAATTAGTAGCCAGTAATTCTATATGATAACTATGTCGATCAGTATTAATCACCAGATTAGTACTAATTTCCGAGCGCAATGGCTTAATATAAATATGCCAGCGTCGATTAGGTCCAACTCCAGATAAAGCTTGATCCACCATCCAACGTGCCGTATCACCACCGCCAATAAAAACAATCTCTTCACCTGGCTGTAATTGGATATCAGTCAAACGACCACTTTGACAATAAACTTTATAAAGTTTATTGGGGATATATGTAAAAGCAAAATCCGCTTGTCTCGCAATCGCATTTGGAATATCTTCGGTATTCTGTCTGACATTTTTATTGGTAGTTCTTTTAGCTTGACTAGTATCCGCGCAACAATTTTGTAATGTTAATGAAGTGATTAAGCCTAAAATACAAACTGCTGTTAAATTTGTTCTTTTAATCAAAAAATAAAACCTCCTTCATTTAAAACTCTTTATTATATGAAAAGTCTTTAATATATAAACCTAATGGATTTGCCAATAATTCTTTTTGATTGGTTGGTTGTAAAACTATAATTGAAAAAATCCCAGTCATCTTATATGTTTCAATTGAAGCACCATCTTTATCAAAAACCTGCTCTTGCCATCTAATTTGATATGTATCTTTTGAGATTGGTACAATTACACTAACCCCAACTTGAATGGTCTGTTTACCCAATTTTAAAGCTGGATTATCCTCCCCGATATATTTATTCATCTTTTGGGCTGCAGAGCGCGTTAAAGAAGCATAAGCAGAAACCCAATTTTGTTTTGAAACTACTGGATCAAGTGACAAAGAACGAATTTTTTGTACAAATTGAGTTAAAAAATATTTAATCTCTGCCTCTTTGGGTACATAAGTGATCTGTTCTGGAGTGCCAACTGTTTGAGCAATCCCATCTGAATTCACCCTTACTACATAAGGAATCACCGTTGCTTTACTACTTTGATAGATCAAGCCAATTCCTAAAATAATGTTTAATACAATGGAGCCTAAGGCATAAATTCTCCAATTATAAGCTTGAACTCTTGCTGAGCCAATTCGTTCATCCCACTCTGCTTTCGCGGCTAGATATGGACTAACTAATTCTTCTTCGACCCCATATTTTTGAAGTTTTGATAATTCTTTAGCAATACTCAAGGATAACCCCCTTCTGGAATTAAAAGTAATTTTTAACTATTGTCAATATAGTAAAAATTAGTAAATATATCGAACTTTATTTTACAGCAAAAAACAGTAGAAGTAAACAC
This sequence comes from Bacillota bacterium, assembly GCA_041309705.1. Lineage (GTDB taxonomy): Bacteria > Bacillota > UBA4882 > UBA8346 > UBA8346 > JBFYZC01. The sequence continues at coordinate 3,167 of JBFYZC010000078.1, forward strand.
ACAC
>JBFYZC010000079.1:0-4146 GCA_041309705.1 Bacillota bacterium
TCGGGGCTGGCAAAAGTAGTTTTTTAAAATGTCTCCTGAAATTACTTCCACCTACCAGTGGTAAAATTATTTTTGCCAGTGAAGAGTTGCAGAAATTATCCCCGCTACAACTGGCTAAATCGGTAGGTATGGTGCCCCAAAAATATGAGATTCCTTTTGAGTTTACAGTTGCTGAATTAGTAATGCTGGGACGATTTCCCCACCAATCGGCGTTACAATTCAAACCTACTCCAGAAGATCAAGTAATTGTTGCCGAAGTTCTTGCGCTCACTTCTTTAACCCAGTTTGCTGAGCGTTATGTGACTGAACTAAGCGGGGGTGAATTACAACGGGTCATCATCGCCCAAGCTCTAGCACAAAAACCAACCGTCTTACTACTAGATGAACCAACTGCCTCTTTGGATCTCTATCATCAACTTGAGATTCTCACTTTATTAAAGAATTTAATTAAAAATCATGGTGTAACTGTGTTGCTAGCGATTCACGATCTCAATCTGGCGGCAGAATTCTGTGATCAGTTAATTTTAATGAAAGATGGTCGAGTCTTAGCCAAAGGTACTCCAAACGAGGTTTTAACACCTGAGCATTTAGCTACTGCTTATCAAATTAAAGCAAAGATCATTCATGAATTAGATTCGAAGACCATTCGGATTCAACCTGCGCTGCTTGATAATCAATTTGAACATAAAGATGATCATCAGGGTAACATCATCCTTGTTACTGGTGGCACACGCAGTGGTAAAAGCAGTTTCGCGCAGGAATTAGCTACTCACTTAAACAAACCAGTAGTTTACCTTGCCACGGCGGAAAATAGCGATCCTGAAATGTCGGAGCGTATTCGACATCATCAAGCCTCACGCCCTAGTACTTGGCAAACCGTTGAAGCTGCTTTAAATCTAGACGAAGCACTCCAAAAAAATACTGCTGCCCCAGTAATTTTAGTTGACTGTCTGACCGTTTATTTAAGTAATTTATTACTCCAAACTACTGGTTTTTTAGATGAGACTGAGAATCCAACACTTGCTTTTGAAATTGAAACTCAACTGGAAGCTAAGCTCGAAAAGATCTATGCTATCCTAAAGAATCATCCCGCAACGATTATTTTAGTCACTAATGAAGTTGGCGCAGGGCTGGTGCCACCTTATCATTTAGGTAGAATCTACCGTGATCTAGTGGGTCGAATGAATCAAAAGATTGCCAAATTTGCCAATCAGGTTTATCATGTAGTATGTGGACAGGCAGTTGAGTTAAAAGCACACGCGATTAGCCCTAGTGAGGCTGCTCGCAAAGTAAAATACTAAACATATTGATAAGTAAAGTCAATCATTATTTACGATTCATCTTACATTAGGATCGCTTGGTTCCTTCAGTTTCTCCAAGAAATTACTCAAGGCTTCTTTATGCTTTCCTAAAATTTCAAAATATTCCGGATTATTGGCGAGATTTGTAATTTCATTTGGATCATTCTTCATATCGTATAAGATGTAATCTGAATATTCAACTATAAATTTATATTGTGCAGATCTAGCCATCATTATTCTTCCACCTGCTGCATAATTCAAATCAGTAGTGAATGTATATTCAGGACCTTCTTGCATTCCTTTTATAACATCTGCATAATTTTTACCAGCCATATTAGGCAAACCTTCTTCTAAATTTAAAAGTCCTGCAATAGTTGGAAATATATCAACATGGTTAAATAAGTTATTATTTTTAACATCTGCCGGAACCACTCCCGGCATTTTGATAACAAATGGTACTCTTGCTGCACCATCAAACATTAAATTTTTAAGCCACAACCCTTTTTCAGCTGCCATATCACCATGATCACTTGTATATATTATCATCGTCTTCCTAGTTAACCCAAGCTTTTCGATTTCTTCAACAAGTTTTCCTACATTGTAATCAATATAACTTATTCCACCTAGATATCTAGCTCTATATAATCTATTTTGCTTTTCAGATATTTCATTCCATTGATATTTTAAATATCTTTCTTTTGCCAAAGGATCATCTTCCAAATCATTTGGAATTAATTCTGGCATTTCAATTAAATCAGGATTATACATATAGTAAAACTGTTCAGGTACATTAAATGGATAATGTGGTAATAGAAATGATGCATGCAGGAAAAATTTTTTGTCTTTATTATCATTTAAAAATTTTATAGATTGCTCTAATACTGCTCCATCATGACCTGCATTTATATCTATCATTACTTTTCCAATCAAACGATAATCAGGCGAAGCATCAAATAATTTCTTATCATCTGGATCTTTATATGATGGCTCAGGATTTTTTTGTAGTGCTTTATCTTTCATACAATAATCATAACCCATATTATACGCATCGTTATTTGCATGAGCTTTTCCAATCAGTCCTGTGTAATAACCTCTTTCTGAAAAATAGTGTGCCCACGTTTTCTGAGATGATGGAAATTGATAAGTATTTCCATATTGTGTATGCTGAGATGCATACAGACCTGTTATAATACTTGCTCTGGTAGGTGCACATACAGGAGATGCCGAATATGCACAATTCATTACTGTACCTTCTTGAGCTAGCTTGTCCATATTTGGTGTCTTTACAGTAGTATCTCCAGCAAAACCAGTTAATTTTGCATTGTGCTCATCAGATGTAATAAATAGTACATTCCAATCACCAATATTTATTACTTCTTCAAGCTTCTTGCTTGCCATAGCTTCACTAACATCTTGTTGAGCTGCACTAACCGAAATAGTCGAGGCTAATACTGATCCAATTATCATTGATATAACTTTTTTACTTAGCATAAAAATCCCCCTAATAACTTATTTCAATTTTAATTTTTAAATTTAAAATCAAAATAATTATATCATTTCTATTTAATATATACAATATTGTTATTTTAAAAATATTTTTAATAATTTAAAATATATCCAACTTGATTCACCAAAAATTAAGCTGTCTTCAACTGAAGCTCTTTACTCCAGCAAAAAATTAAACTGAAAATCATGGTTAATTAGGTGGAATCTACCGAGATCTGGTAGGTCGAATGAATCAAAAGATTGCTAAATTTGCCAATCAGGTTTATCATGTAGTATGTGGACAGGCAGTTGAGTTAAGAGCACACGCGATTAGCCCTGGCGAGGCTGCACAAAGTTTAAAATAACTGTAGGAAAGAAGGAAGAAAAAATGCACACCGAAATTCTCGCCAAACTTCAAGAGATTGAAAATAAAAATCAGATAAAAATTCTTTACGCTATTGAATCCGGTAGTCGCGGTTGGGGATTTGCCTCACAGGATAGTGATTATGATGTGCGCTTTCTCTATCTGCACCCAGTGGAATGGTATCTTTCAATTGAAACCAAGCCTGATTGCCTTGAAGAACCAATCAATAAACTGCTTGACATCAATGGCTGGGATCTCAAAAAAGCCCTGCTTTTATTCAAAAAATCAAATCCACCCTTGCTGGAATGGCTGCATTCACCCATCGTTTATCGAGATAATTATAGTATTGCCACACAGCTGCGTGCTTTAGAAGCAGCTTACTTTGCACCTGTACCTACCCTTTATCATTACTTGCATATTGCTAAGAATAAGGTGATAGAAATTCAAGCAACCGAGCAGGTTAAACTGAAAAAATATTTCTACATCTTGCGTCCATTGCTTGCTTGTAACTGGACTATGAAATATCAGACCATGCCTCCGATGGAATTTGCGAAACTTTTAGAAGCAGCAGAGCTAAGTTCTGATTTGCAGACTAAGATCCAAGCGCTTTTAGTCAAAAAAATTGCTAGTCAAGAAAGTGATTGTGAAGCAAAAAGTGCTCTTTTACTTGACTTTTTCAATACAGAGATTGAAAGAGCTCAAAATTACTTAACAGAGAATCACAAAACTAAAACTCCAGATTACCAAGCGCTAAATCAACTCTTTCAAACTACGCTCCAAGCAGTCTGGAAATAATGATTACGAGGAAACATTATGAATCTAGAAGCTTATCAAACGAAACTACAAACTCCCGCATATGATTTTTTAAAGACCGACCCGCATTTAGGTGAAAATATTCTAATCCTAACTTTAGCCGGCTCAATTGCTTATGGCACTAATTTAGAATCCAGTGATCTTGATCTGCGTGGAGTTACACTTGAAACAAAAACCGATCTA
>JBFYZC010000080.1:0-5750 GCA_041309705.1 Bacillota bacterium
ACTTGGTTCATTCTCATGAATTAACAATGGTCTTCCCGACAAAGAGATTTCCGGTTGAAACTCCGAGAGCTGCAGTAAATCACTTTTCAATTCAGCTTTAAAGAAACGATTGACTTGGTCAATCAAACTCTTCTTTTTAGCAAGCTCCCAGAAAAAATCCCAATCAGCTTTCTCGCGAGTGGTGAGTTCAATTGTTAGTGCCTCTGCAAGACGCAGCTCGACTGGATGTAGGGTACAATTATAACTCATTACCAAACCCCTCCATGGCTCCTAAATCACTGTGGCACAACGTACACAGAGTGTCGGATGCTCGGCAACCTGCCCGACTGTCTCGGTATAATTCCAGCAACGTTCACATTTCTCTCCCGTTGCCCGTTCTACAACCACTTTTAAGCCTAGAACTCTTTCACCTTGATATGCTTCAGCTGGTGCACTACCTGCTGGCAAGATCTCCACTTGTGAAACGATCAAAAGCATGCCAAGATCGGTACGGAAATGTTCAATCACTTCTGTTAATGCTTCCGGTAAATACAGTTTCACCTTCGCCTCCAGCGAGCTACCAATTACTTTGCTAGCCCGGGCTAGCTCTAATGCTTTGGAGATATCTTGTCGCACTGGCAAAAATTGATCCCAAGTTTTCTCTAGCTTCTCATCTAAATATTCATCATTAAACTGTGGCATTAGTGCCTCGTGAACACTCTCAACTTCTTTATACGGTAGATAGCTCCAGATCTCTTCCGCAGTATGCACCAGTACTGGGGCAATTAATTTAGTTAATTTGACCAAAATCTCATAGATCACTGTTTGCGCCGCCCGACGTGCTTTCGAGTCTGCCTTGGAAGTGTAGAGACGATCTTTAATAATATCGAGATACAATGAGCTTAACTCAATGGTACAGAAGTTATGCACTGCATGATGCTGTAAATGGAACTCATAATTCTGATATGCCTCGGTCACTTTCCGTAATAGTCTTTCCATTTTCAAGAGTGCCCAACGATCAATCTCGGTCAATTCTGTATAAGCCACCGCATCCGTCTGCGGATTAAAATCATTAAGATTACTGAGCAAGAAACGACAGGTATTGCGAATCCGTCGGTACACCTCAGAGAGCTGCTTCAACATATCTTTCGAGATTCTGATGTCTGCCTGATAATCAGAGGAGGCAACCCAGAGACGTAAGATATCAACCCCAAACTCCTTGATTACTTGCTCTGGTGCAATTACATTGCCTAATGATTTGGACATCTTGCGTCCTTCACCATCAACTACATAACCGTGAGTCAAAACTGCTTTGAAAGGAGCGGCATCACGTGCTGCCACACCAGTGAGTAATGAAGACTGGAACCAGCCTCGATGCTGGTCACTCCCCTCGAGATAAAGATCGGCTGGCCAGGTCAGCTCAGGATCATTCTCCAAAACTGCCACATGACTCGAACCAGAATCAAACCAGACATCCATAATATCGGTCTCTTGACGGAATTTCGTTCCGCCACAGCTACATTTGGTACCTGCGGGCACAAAGCAGCTCGCTTCTCTCGCCCACCAGGCATCTGAACCTTCCTTAGCAAAGATTGCCGAGATCTGTTTAATCGTTGCGGGGGTAATTAACTCCTGATTACAATCCTCACAGTAGAGAATTGGAATCGGCACGCCCCAGGTTCGCTGACGTGAGATACACCAGTCGGTACGGCTCTCAACCATATTATTGATTCGTTCCTCGCCCCAGCCAGGAATCCATTGTACTTTCTTGATCCATTCCAGTGCCTCTTTCCGGAAACCCTCGACCGAAGCAAACCACTGCTCCGTCGCACGGAAGATTACCGGCTGTTTACAACGCCAGCAATGTGGATACTGATGCTCAATCTTCCCTACTCCCATCAGATGTCCTGATTCAGTAAGATCATTAATAATCACGGTATTTCCTTCGGTTAATTTCAGACCAGCATACTTCCCAGCTTCCTCAGAGAAACGTCCCTGTGGAGTTACTGGCGCAAAAGCAGGTAGCTGATACTTCAGTCCGACCAGATAATCCTCGGCTCCATGACCCGGCGCGGTATGCACACAACCAGTGCCTTGTTCCAGCGTGACATGATCGCCTAAAATCACGGGTGACTGCCAGTTCATAAAGGGATGCTGTGTCTTGACTCCTTCAAGACTGACCCCTTCAAATTCTTTTTCGATCTGATAGTTTTCCAGTCCTACTTCCTGCGCAAACCGCTCGACTAACTCGCGCGCGATCACATATTTCTCCTTACCGGTACTTACCAGAGCATAAATGAAATTCGGATTCAAGCAGATCGCGAGATTCGCGGGCAGTGTCCAAGGAGTAGTCGTCCAGATTACCAGATTGGTGTTGTTATCCAAAATTCCCTGTCCATCGACCACGGCAAACTTCACATAGATCGAGTATGATGTCTTGTCAGCATATTCAATTTCCGCTTCTGCCAAGGCAGTTTCACAACTAGAACACCAATAGACTGGTTTTAATCCTTTATAGATATAGCCTTTCTGCGCCATTGCGCCGAAGACCTCAATCTGCTTGGCTTCATACTCTGGCTTCAAGGTTAAATAGGGGCGTTCCCAGTATCCACCCACCCCAAGCTTTTTGAACTCCTCACGCTGAATCTCAAAGAATTTTAAGGCATAGTCACGACAATGCCCACGAAACTCGACTGGTGACCAGGCATGCCGATTTAACTTGGTATCTTTGATCACTTGTTGCTCGATTGGTAACCCATGCGTATCCCAACCTGGTACATATGGAGTGTAGTAACCTTCCATCGTCTTATACTTGACCACAATGTCTTTTAAGATCTTGTTTAAAGCAGTTCCGATATGAATATGTCCGTTAGCATATGGTGGTCCATCATGCAGAATAAATTTTGGTCTCCCTGCGGCTTTTGCATTTGCTTGCACCTGGTGATAAAGCTGCTTCTCTTCCCAGGTCTTTTGAATCTCTGGTTCACGCTGTGGCAAACTTGCCTTCATCGGAAAATCTGTTTTTGGTAAATTCAAAGTCTGATTGTAATCCATCAGGTTCAACTCCTCAAAAAAATATAAAAACTCGCCCCAAAATTGGGACGAGCTAAAAACCCGCGTTACCACCCAGCTTAAAAAGCAATTTTCTTGCTCTTTCGCTCATATGTCATTAACGGTGACTCCCGGCACTTTCTACTCTAGCTTCATCATTTCGAAAGGCATCTCCAGGGTGATCTTCCCAAGCTTGAAAAGCACCGGTTTGCACCTACTCCGGCTCTCTGCAGCTCCTCAAAAACTGGTACTCTCCCTTTCATCGATCGTAAACTATTAAATTAGCAATATTATATTATATTTAATAGTCCGCGTCAATCATTTCATATATATAATTCCATTAAGATCTCATTGGTAAAAACTTCAGATATTCCTCAACCATTCCATCTTCTAAACAGCACTCAATAATCTCTCTCCCCAATGGGTTAAGCTCGGGAGTTAAAAACTTCTTCAGTTCTTGTTTGAAGAAATCAGTTAAGATCTTGGCTCCCGCCTGATAACCTTCCAGTCCGATCTCTGGTTGCCGCTCAACTTGGAGTAACTCTTTGGGTAAGAAAACCCCATCAACTTTAATGCTACTCAAGGCGTAACCGAGCAAAGGACAACGTGACGGGCTTAATTGTTGGGGATTAAATTTCGCAGTACCACGTCGTGCTAAATACTCACGGGCGATCCACTGCGGCATAAAACCAACTTTGTATGCCCCAAGATGCTGATTTGGAATCAGAATATAACGGGTATTCGAAGTTTCAATAATCTGTTGCAGTAAGAGATTTGCCTGATCCACCATCTTGCCAGTGGCAAAAGGCCAATATGAACCAACACCTTCACTGGTCATCCCTTCGACTGTCTCGGTAACACTAGGATTATCATAACCGCGTGGTGCTACCAGACGCCAGAGCCACGCCAATGCTGGCGGGAGAATATGAAAGAGTCCCATAATCCCGTAAGTCGGATTCTCTTTGGTACAAGGAGGAACACGCACGCCAAAGCTACGCACATCCACTTCTACCGGCTCGTTAACCACATCAGGCACAAACCGGCGCGGCATGATTACGCGTGGATTGGGGCATGATTTAGTTGGTGTATCCATAATATGCTCCCAAAGCAAACAAGTTGAATTAGGCGCAGCATCATAATTTAAAAAGATCAATGGTTCTTGGGGGTGAATACACATATTTTCGAGATAGGGATCAGTTCCATAACGTTTAATATGATCGGTACGTAAGAACCAGCCATCTTCAGCATCTTTCACCACCAGTTTCTTGCTGCCATTTTGCAATTTCGGGTGGCAGAGTGCCATATCATCGGTGACCGGACGCAGATCGCAGTTCTCTTTTAGTTCGAGATAGAGCTTTTCATTGGTCACCGTATTTTTTCCAAGTAAAATTCGCCCATCCAGCTCGCGGTGGAGTTGTTCGGTCATCTCGCTCTTGCCACCACCACTAGCTCCTTCATGCATAATTGTCACCACATTCTCATAAGGAGTAATCACCATTACCGTCGAGCCATGTGCAGTTACCCAGCCTTCATCCTCGCCAATATTCAAGAGCACGCCATAAACACCTTTTTTGGCACTTGGACCAGGGTAGAGATTATAGGCAAATAGTTCGTAAACATCGTCACAACGGTTATGTACCACGATCTGTTTTCCCTTAAAATGAGTATGCCGAAAAGTTGGGGCGAGATAAATGATCCCACGCGGTTTAAAGCCTTTTTGCACCTCACTAGCCGCGACAAAACACTGCAGATCAGCCAGTCCTCCTGCAAAGAAACCAGCGTTATCAGGCGCGACCAATAACATGGGGTAGCCCAGATCTCTACCACCTGCCATAAACGGCATTACAATCAGATTCTGTTTGCCAAACCATTCAAAGGTCTTGTTCCTGACCTCATCAAATTCACTGCCATATCGTTCGCGATAATGCTGTTTATCAGACTTGCCATTATCTGCAATCACCATACAATCAGGATCACGTCTGCGCAGATAAGTATCGGTATAGTTAATCACTGCACCATTTTTACATCTGGCGACAGTTGCTTCGACTATCCGCCCTTTTCCAGGCACCTCATAAGCGACCTCAAAAAAGTTATTCTCACTTCCACCCAAGGCAAGATCAAGTAGCTCGGCACGACTATTTGGAATCGTGATCTTCATTCCTTTAGCCAAAACTGCTGTTAATTCCTTCGGTAAGATCATTTTATTTAAAACATTCTTCACCAAGATCACTTCCTACTTTAATATTATTACATTATGATAAAAGCCAACATTTACATCTCCCAAAGAAAGTAAACATTGGCTCACTCTATGAATGAACACTGTCTTACATTTAGTTTCTTAATTTTAACCATTTTATAAATGCTCATTATAAATATGATTCACTAAAATTTTTATTACTCTTTTATTATTATAGCTATTGCGATAAGTGATGTCAACCTATTCTGGTTTTAACAGGTTGTTTAGGAATTTATTCCAAAGGTACAATTTTTTTGGGTATAAAACCCCACATAAAGAATTTATATTTTTATTTTAACAAAAAACCGCAAAAAAAGTCAAGCTAAATGCCAAATGTATATTGTATAACTATTAATACATAGAGTGAACTACCCCCACTTGTAGAAGTGGGAGCTTCCCGGATCATCTGGGTTCGTAACCTTACCCATCCTCGGAGGCTCGAACCGAGCCGTCTTTTTGGTTACGCTACTTCAATGCCTTTATG
>JBFYZC010000081.1:0-7482 GCA_041309705.1 Bacillota bacterium
AGTGGAGGATTAATTTTTATGGAGCATATTTTAGTGGTTCCAAATGGTACCACGCAAATTATTACGATTAATCGTCCTGAAAAAGAGAATAAACTCAATCTTGCTTGTATGGCAGAGTTAATCCTAGCATTAAAAACGGCTGAGGCAGAGGCTGAGTGTCGTACAATAATTCTTACTGCGACTGGTAGTTATTTTTGTAATGGTGGGGAATTGGGAGATTTTCGTACTCAGAGTTCACTGCAGATTCGTGAATTTGGTACAAAGTTTATTGAACTACATACCACAATTACTAATTTAACTAAACCAGTGATCGCGGCAGTACAGGGTCATGCTCTCGGTGGTGGCTTCAGTTTGGTTGAGGCTTGTGATCTGGCAGTGGCGGTTCATGAAGTGACTTTTGGAACACCAGAGATTAAGGCAGGAATTGCTCCAATGATGGCACTAACTGGTGTGGCGAGATTGGTCAATCGAAAAAAGGCAATGGAGCTAGCCTGGCTTGGTGAACCACTTACTGCCCAAGCTGCTCAGAAGCTGGGATTGATAAATTGGCTGGTTGATGCAGAGAAGCTGATGGAAACAGCACTGGGAATCTGTCAGCGGCTCGCTGAGTATAATCCAACTGCTTTGGCGCTCAGTAAAGCTCTCTATCAGGATTTAGATAGTTTAACCTATGAGTGCCAATTAAAGACTGGTCTGCAGATGTTAGTCTCTTTATTAAAGTCTGCCGATGCTAGTGAAGCTTTAACTGCGCAAGCAGAAGCACGTAATCCTAAGTGGCAAGGAAGATAGAGGGTGAGTTAGAGATGAAGATTATCTTAGCACCAGATTCATATAAAGGTAGCCTGAGCTCAACGGAAGTCTCGCAAGCAATGGCAGTTGGAATCAGAGAAATGTTACCTGAAGCAGAATTGATTCAGGTACCAATGGCTGATGGTGGTGAAGGAACGGTTGAGGCAGTAGTGGCAACAACTGGTGGTAAATTGGTGGAGATTCCAGTTCATGATCCTTTGGGACGTGAGATACGGGCTTCCTTTGGTTTGACGGGAGATGGCAAGACTGCAATTATTGAAATGGCTGCTGCTTCAGGATTGCCATTGTTAACTAAAGCAGAACAGAATCCCTTACTGACCTCAACTTACGGGACTGGAGAACTGATCAAAGCTGCTTTAGAATATCAGGTCGAACGGATTATCCTAGGGATTGGTGGTAGTGCTACTAATGATGGTGGTAAAGGAATGGCAGAAGCTTTAGGAGCAAGATTTCTGGATGACTCAGGTAGAGAGCTTGCCCCGGGTGGTGGTAGTCTGGTAATGCTAGCAAAGATTGATTTAACAGGACTTGATCCTCGTTTGGCAGAAGTGAAATTTCAAGTTGCTTGTGATGTCACCAATCCTTTAACTGGTCCAAATGGAGCTGCGGTTATCTACGCACCTCAAAAAGGAGCTACGCTAGAGATGGTTTTGCAGCTTGACCGAGGTTTAGCGAATTTAGCAGCAGTGGTCAAAACAGAATTGGGAATAGAGATTAATGATCTACCTGGTGCGGGAGCGGCGGGTGGATTGGGCGGAGGGCTAGTCGCTTTCTTGGGAGCTGAGCTTAGTTCGGGGATTGAACTCGTGATGCAGGTGACCAAATTTGCGGAATATTTAGATGAGGCAGATCTGGTCTTTACTGGTGAAGGCAGAATTGATTCCCAGTCAGCTTTTGGTAAAACAATTAGTGGGATTGGGAGAGTGGCTTTAGCAAATAATGTACCTGTGATCGCGATTGCTGGTTCTTTAGGAGATGGATACGAAGCAGTCTATCAAGCTGGGATTACTGGAGTCTCTTCAATTATCTCTAAACCAATGAGTTTGTCGGAAGCCCTTGATAGCGCGGCGGAATTAATTGCTGCTGCGACCAGTCGTAGTTTACGTCTTTTTTTGGCGGGAAAGAATAGTATAAATTAATTTTGAGGTGAATACTAATGACGAAATGGAATGTCTATGTAACGCGAATGCTGCCACAACCAGCAATTGATCTCTTGAAGACACATTGTGAGGTGGAGATTAATCCGGAAGATCGAGTTTTAACTAAAGAAGAATTAATTGCGAAAGTTCAGGGGCGTGATGCAGTCTTATGTCTGTTGACCGATAATATTAATGCTGAAGTTTTGGAGGCTGCCAAAGGAGCTAAAATCTTTGCTAATTACGCAGTTGGCTATAATAACATTGATGTAGCAGCTGCCGAAGCGCGTGGGATCATGGTGAGTAATACGCCTGGGGTTTTAACAGATACTACTGCTGATCTTGCTTGGGCACTACTTTTTGCTACGGCACGTCGAATTGTAGGTGCAGATCAATATACCAGAGCTGGTAAATTTGAGGGTTGGGGACCAATGCTCTTTTTGGGTCAGGATATTACGGGTAAGACTCTGGGCATTTATGGTAGCGGTCGCATCGGAGCAGCTTTTGGTAAGAAGGCGAAAGGTTTCGAGATGAAGATTATCTACCATGATCTGGTGCGCAATGCTCAGTTTGAAGCAGAGACAGGTGCTACCTACGTGGATCGTGAAACCTTACTCAAAGAGTCGGATTTTCTCTCCTTACATGTGCCATTACTGCCAGAGACCAAACATCTGATTAGTGAAGCCGAGTTTAAGATGATGAAGTCAACGGCAATTCTGATTAATACTGCCCGTGGTCCGGTGGTTGACGAGATTGCCTTGGTAAAAGCTTTAAAAGAAAAAGAAATCTGGGGCGCAGGATTGGATGTTTTTGAGTGGGAGCCCAAGCTAGCACCAGGTTTAGCAGAGCTTGAAAATGTAGTGATTGTGCCACATATTGCTAGTGCCAGTATTGAGACTCGCACCAAGATGGGTGTAATGGCAGTGGAGAATATTTTGGCAGCAATGCGTGGCGAGACTCCTCCAAATCTAGTTCAAGGCTAAAATTATCTCAACAAAGGAATCAGCCTTCTTTTTGGCGAATATCCAAACTTGAAAATAAATATTAAATATAAAAAAAGAACAAAGGGGATGGATTCTTAATGCCAGAAAAAGAAGCACCAGAAGTAAATGCTGGAATAATGCAGAGTGATAAAGCGTTTGAAGTATTCTCCAAGACAAGATCAATTGTAATTGCGGGAGAGATTAATCAGAAATTAGCTGAAAAAACCATGCAACAACTGCTCTTTCTACAGGAACTTTCGGATGATCCAATTAAAGTTTTCATTAACTCTCAGGGTGGACATGTTGAATCAGGCGATACTATTCATGACATGCTGAAATTTGTGAAACCCCGAATTATCATGGTTGGAACTGGCTGGGTGGCGAGTGCGGGGATCACGATCTATCTTGCCGCGGATAAAAATGACCGCTATACCCTGCCCAACACGAGATTTTTAATTCATCAGCCTTCAGGCGGTGCTTATGGTCAAGCGGTTGACATCAAGATTGAAGCCGAAGAGATCATTAAGATGCGCGAACGGGTCAATCGAATTATTAGTGCTGGAACCGGGCAACCTTATGAGAAAGTTGCTAAAGATACTGATCGCAACTTCTGGATGGGGGCTACTGAAGCTAAAGAATATGGAATCGTAGGGAAGATTGTTAAGTCATTTGATGAAGTGAAATAAAGACTACCCTCAATCAGCTTGGTAAATTGGTTAAAGGGAGGCTTGGTGATGGGACTGGAACTCTTAAAACAGAGGATTAGTGTCCGCAAGTACAGTGCAGAACCAGTGGAGCGTGAGAAGCTTGAGGAGATTATTGATGTAGCACGTTTTGCGCCCACCGCGCGCAATGAACAGCCCTGGGAGTATGTTGTAGTTACGGAACCAAAGGTACGGCAGGCGATTGCCGAGCTAACTGATTACGGTAAATTTATTGCCGCAGCACCAGTCTGCATTGCTGTTTTCACCAAAGAAACCAAGTATTATCTGGAGGATGGTAGTGCGGCTACGACATACATCTTGCTAGCAGCCACCGCGCTGGGATTAGGCTCGTGCTGGGTGGCAGGTGACAAAAAAGAGTACGGTCAAACAGTAGGGGAGCTCTTGGGAGCACCACGAGATTATCAATTGGTCTCCTTGATCTCATTGGGTTATCCGGCTGAGGAGCATCTGAAGCCAAAAAGAAAATTGGAAGATGTCTGTCATTGGGAACGATTTTGAAATGAAAAAGAGAATTTTTTAAATGTAGAGACGCATGGTTATGCGTCTCTTTTGTTTATTAATTATTTTCGAGAGCTTTTTTATATAAATTCCGAGCCTGATATGCCCAGTATCCAGATGTTAGTGTACCTAGTAAAAGGATAATAAAGGGTAGAAATCTCAAAATTACCAATGGAGTTTCAAACAGGAAGGCTTTCCAAAAGGTATCTCCTGTTTTATCCCATAATCCTGGTGTTAAATAGCCCCAATGGCTGAATTTGAAATTGTATGGAATGAGTAGGCTAATCGTATAAATAATCATAAAAGAAAGTGAGCATATACAATACTTTATAAATCTTTGATATCGGGCAGCTTTTGATTCCAGATCAGAAAAAATATCCAATTTATCTACATTCTTTGATTTGGGAAGAAAGTATTGTGAACCCGAGAGTGTAGTTCCGTAAATATGTCTCCAACCAGTATCTTCAAATAGAGTTTTGTATTGTTCAAATTCGTTTTTGTTTTTAAAGAGACGAAAATCGATTTTGTAAGTTAGTGTTTGAGGGTTTTCGCTTGAAAATGTATAGAACCCAAAGGGATTGTATTTTTTTAATAGATAACCATTTTTCGCCATTTCATTTAAATACTGCTCCTCCTCATCCATATCAACAAATATTTTAAATACTTTCATAATTATCACTTCCTTTCTCGTTAATTAGTTCTTTTGATATTTTAATTAAATGCTGCATTCGGTCGATCTCTGATTTTAAAACTTCTCTTCCTTCATCGGTTAAAACATATATTTTTCTACGTTTGTCATTGGTTTCAATCGACTTGATTAATTTTTGCTTTAAAAGATTTTCCAGAGCACCATACAATGTCCCAGCAGCAATATTAACTTTATGTTCGCTTAAGGCGGCTACATTTTGTATGATTGCATATCCATGCGATGGCTTGATTAACGAAAACATGATATAAAAGGTTGTTTCGGTTAATGGTAAAAATTTGTTGAGATTCACTAAATCTATCCTCCTATATAGTTGTTCTTTGCAAAGTTAAACTGTATAGTCTGATTATATATCGTCAAACTGTAGATGTCAATGGTTATTTGTGATTAGCTGTATATTTTTGTATATAAAATAGCAGTTATTTTAAGGTGAATTATTGTTTCTGTAAAAAAAAGGAAATTAATCGTTTGATATAGAAATTTATACTCTGAGCTTTGCTTTTGTAAAAATATTTGTTGGTTAATTTAGAAATGGAGGAGAATTCATGAATTTTGATTTAACAATTACTGGTGGGGAGAGCATCAAACTACAAGCAGAGATTATTCAAAAGGTAATCTTTAAGACAGATACCCCAGATGATTCACAGGCACGCTCAACTAATGTGGGCTTTGAGCTGCGGGTGATTGGTAAGATTATTCCCAAAGGCGAGACGGCTGCAGAGACTTACAAGTTATCTTTGTGGTCATTGGTACCAGCCCATCAAGCAGACTGTTACCGTCAGGCGACTTTGAAAGTGATCAATGAGGGTCAGGTAGTACGAACGATTGATTTTCCGAATGCTTTTGTGGTTGATTATACCGAAGACTATAATGCTGGCGATAAAACCGGGACGTTCAACCTTTATCTGCGTCAAAAGAAGGACAAAGCCGATCAGGTTAAACTGGAAAAACCAGATGCCGAGTATGAGGGATTTAGCTTTTAATTAAAGGAGTGAAAGAGATGGATCATTTGGATGAGCAGTTTTTGGAGCTGAAACAGCAACAGCAAAAGCTGGAGCGGATGAAGATTACGAATGGTGAGGTTGAACTGCAGGGAAAGAAGTTAAAGTTTGTGGACGTGACCTTTTTTGAAGAAAAGATGCAGATGCGGATTCCGGAGAGTTTTACGGATATGCCGCTGGAGATTGCGCGAATCAAGTATCCAGCCGAGCAGCGTCCCAAGATTATTAAGATGAATGAAGATGGGAGTATCAATATTACGCTGGGACTCTATCCCGAAATGCTCAAAAAGGAAGCGGTGCAGGAATGTATTGATACCCTGCAAACAGTGATCGAGCGGATGAATCCCGCCAATCGTTTCTTTGAAAAGCAGGTGCTAGTAGAGGAGCAACTAACTGTAGGATACTTTGACTATAAGAGTAATGCCTTGGATAGTGATCTCTATAACATCATGTTTGTCACCCCAATTGCTGGCAAGACGATGCTCGGAACGTTTAATTGCAAAATGAGTGATAAAGATGACTGGAGTATTCTGGCACGTCAAATGATCATGTCAATCAAAGATTTAAGCAAATAGTGAAAGGAAGCAAGCAAGATGAGAGAAGCAGGGATTCAGATTGAACCATATCAATTCCTAGATCTCTTGGAACTGGAGATCAAGAAGAAGCCAAATCAGCATGTGACGGCAAAGCTGGTGGGACGAATTGCCGAGCATTTAGAGGATAAATATGTGGATATGGCAGGTGAGCATGAGCCACTTAAGATTAAAGCGCTGGATGAGGGTGGCAAGGCAGAAGTGATCTTTAGCGGCGTGGTCAAGACGATCGGAATCAAGATGAGTAACGGGGTACGTACCCTGGAGATTGAGGCAAGCTCTGCCACGTATCTGATGGATCTGCAGCCAAAGAATGCGACCTTCCAGAATGAAAATCAGACGTATCGAGAGATTCTGGATCAGCTTAAAAAACCATATCAAAAATGTGATATCTATATGGCACTGGGTGACAAAGAGACTACCAAGTCAATTGTGGTGCAGTATCAGGAGACAGATTGGCAGTTTGCCAAACGTCTGGCAAGTCATTTTCATAGTTTCATCTATCCCGACTACAAAGGGGAAGGAATCAGGTTCTACTTTGGAATGCCTGAGAGCAAAGCAGAAACGATTAGCAATCTGGTCTCCTACAAGATGAAGAAGGATCTGGGTGAGTATCTCTATAAAGCACAAAACCACGTCCAGGGAGTAAATGAGAATGATGCCCTCTACTATCTGGTGAAAAGCCGGGAGATCTATGATCTCTGTCAGGCAATTGATTTTAAGGGGAGAAAGCTTTTTGTGGCGGAGATAGTTAGTAAATTAGAGGGGGCAGTGCTTTGCCATTACTATAGCCTAAAGGTTGAGCGTGGTTTCAAAGTTAAAAAAGAGTATAATGAGAAGCTGATCGGAGCGTCATTGGATGCAAAGGTGCTGGATGTAAGCAAAGATCGGATTAAAGTACATATGCAAGTCGATGAAAAGCAGGATCAGAGTACCGCGAAATGGTTTCCCTTCTCAACCGTCTACTCCTCGCCTGATGGGACAGGCTGGTACTGTATGCCAGAGAAAGGCGATACGATGCGGGTTTATT